>QMOO01000046.1 GCA_003648245.1 Caldisericota bacterium | reverse complement strand
CTCATGTTTTAAAAGAATAAAAAAGATTAGAAAAGAAAAAAACATTATAAAAACACAAAAGGAAGATACCATATCTTTGGACTCATATGTAATAAAAAAAGAAAGGGAGGAGAAGGTAAAGAGAGCTTTGAATAAGCTTCCAGAAAAAATGAGAGAAATAATAATTCTCAGGGATATAGAGGGATTAGCTTACAAAGAAATAAAGGAAATATTAAATATACCTATGAGTCTTGTAAAAGTGAGACTCTTTAGAGCAAGGAATCTACTTAAAAAAATTCTGGAGGAAGAAGATGGAAGGATATAGAGTTATAAGAAATGACTTAAAAAAACTTGAACCACCGGAGGTTCCTTCAATTTCAGGGACAGTGCTCTCAAAAATAATTGAAAAAAAGAAGGAAAAAGGAGGAAATATTCTTCCCTTCATGATTATTGTTGGGTTTTCTCTTCTTATGACATTGATTATATGGAGGAAGAAATGACAAAAGATAAAATCAAAAAAATAATTCCCCATAGAGAGCCTTTTCTTCTTGTAGACGAAGTTACATTTATAAAGAAAGGGGAGGTGGCAAAAGGTCTTAAAAAGGTAAGAATAGATGAGCCATGGTTTAAAGGTCATTTTCCAGACTATCCTATTATGCCTGGAGTCTTAACTGTAGAATCCATAGCACAACTGGGGGCAATATGTCTTATGGAGGGAGAAGAACTCCCAATACTTGGGAAAATCGAAAGATTTTCCTTTAAGAGGCCTGTTTTTCCAGGAGATACTCTTGAATTGGAAGTAAATGTTGTGTGGAAAAGGAAAAATATAGCAAAAATCCACGGGGTTGCTAGGGTGAAGGAAGAAATTGTTGGAGAGGGGGATATTCTTGCTGCAATTAAGAAAGAAAAGGAGTTAAGGAGGTAGTTATGAGAGCATTTATTTTTCCAGGACAGGGTTCACAATACTCTGGAATGGGAAGAAAAATTTTATCCATCTTTCCTGAAGGCAGAGAGTACATAAAAGAGGCTGAGAGTTTGATAGGCATGGATATATCCTATCTTCTATTGGATGCTCCTGAAGAGGAGTTGAAGGATACAGAGAACACTCAGGTTTCTGTTCTATCCACAAGTTTCCTCTGGTTTAAGTACCTTGAAAAAAACAATGTAAGACCTGATTTTGTTGCAGGCCACTCCCTTGGTGAATACAGCGCCCTTCTTTCTGCAGATGTATTATCCTTTGGAGAAGCTCTAATTCTTGTTAGAGAAAGAGCAAGAACTATGAAGAGATTCTATGGCAAGATAAAAGGAGGTCAGGGTGCAATAATAAAGCTTCCCCTTGAGAAAGTTATGGAAATTGTTAAGGAGTTTAAAAAAGAGGGAGTAGTAACTGTAGCGGGGTATAACTCAAAATCTCAAATTGTTGTTTCTGGCGAAGAGAGAATCCTTAAAAAGATTTCAGAAGTTGTAAGGAGCAAGAAAGGTAGATTTATACCTTTAAAAACTTCTCTTCCATTCCATTCTCCCCTCATGCAAAAAGCAGAGGAAGAGTTCTCCCATTTCTTAAACAGAGTTAACTTCAGAAAACCGTCCATCACTTATGTTTCAAGTGTTATAGCAGAGCCTATAGAGGAGGAGGAAAGAATCAGGGAAGTTTTAATTTCACAAATAACAAAGCCTGTAAAATGGATCCAAACAGTTGAAAAACTACTGGAGATGGGAGTAAACAAATTTATTGAAGTGGGACCCGGAAGAACACTTACCAATATGGGTAAGAGAGATTTTCCTAATGTAGAGTTTAAGAATGTAGAGAGTATGATATCTGAAGAGAAATATGAAAGAGTCTAAAACAGCACTTATAACAGGTGGAGCAAGAGGTATTGGACGGGCTGTATCTCTCTCTTTATCAGAAAAAGGATTCGACATAGGTATAAATTTCAGAAAAAGTAAAGAAGAGGCCAGGCAATTAAAAAGAGAAATAGAAGAAAGATTTAATAGAAGAGTTTTACTTTTAAAAGGTGATGTATCAAAGAGAAGAGATGTTCAGAATATAGTCAAAGACTTCTTAAAAGAATTTGGAAGAATAGATGTTCTTGTAAATAATGCAGGTGTAACAAAGGATAATTTATTGATAAGACTTACAGAAAATGATTTTAGAGAAGTTGTTGATGTTAACCTCATTGGGACATTCCTTATGACAAAGGAAGTTATTCCCCATATGCTCAGGAGGAGGAGTGGTTCTATAATAAATATTTCTTCTATCGTTGGTATCTTTGGCAATAAAGGACAGACAAACTACTCTGCAAGTAAGGCGGGCATTATTGGATTTTCTAAATCTCTTGCAAAGGAAGTTGCGTCAAGAAACATAAGAATAAATGTTATAGCTCCGGGTTTTATAGAAACAGATATGACAGAGGAAATTCAAGAGGAGATAAAAGAAAAAATACTAAAAAATATCCCCCTTGGGAGGTTTGGGAGACCAGAGGAGGTTGCAAATCTTGTAACATTTCTTGCGTCAGAGGAATCAAGTTATATGACTGGTCAGGTTTTTTTAATTGATGGTGGTATGTCTCTTGGATTTCAAATTTAAAAGGAGGTAAGTATGACAAGAGAAGAGGCTTTAGAAAAATTTAGAGCAATTTTTGAGGAGAGAACCGGAATCAATGAATTTAAAGAAGAGGACAAGTTTATTGATGATCTTGGACTCGATTCTCTTGGAATAATGGATGTAGTGGCTGGTATAGAGGAAGAGTTTGATATAAGCGTCCCTGACGAGGATATAGGAAAGCTTACAACAGTAAAGTCTGCTATTGAGTACATATTGGAAAAGGTGAAATAAATGAATAGAAAAGTTGTTGTTACCGGGATGGGTGTAATTACACCTCTCGGAATGACACTTGAAGATTACAAGAAAAATCTCTTTAATGGGGTTTCAGGGATAGGAAGAATTCAAGCTTTTGACCCTTCGGGTATAGCATCCCAAATTGCAGGAGAGGTAAAAGATTTTGATTTGAGAAAGTTTGTCCCCGAGTTTAAAGTCACAGAGGTTAGAAGAATTGACAGATTCGCTCAATTTGCCATTGCAGCAAGTCTACTTGCCTATAAAGACTCAGGTCTTGATATGGATAAAGAAGACCCTTATAGAATTGGAACAGTTATAGCCTCTGGCATAGGTGGAATTATAACTCTTGAGGAAGAAATAAGGAAAATGATGGAAAAGGGACCTTCCCGGGTATCCCCATTTTTAACTGCAAAGATGATACCAAACATGGCAACTGCCTGGGTATCAATGAAACTTGGCCTTAAGGGTTATGCATCGTGTCCTGTTACTGCATGTGCCTCTGGAGGAACTGCAATAGGTGAAGCAATGGAAGTAATAAAGAGGGGAGATGCAGATATAATTTTTGCTGGAGGAAGTGAAGCTGCCATAACTCCAATAGGAGTTGCAGGTTTTGCTGCAGCGAGAGCATTATCTACAAAAAACGACGAACCCGAAAAGGCTTCCCGTCCATTTGACAAAAACAGGGATGGATTTGTTATGGGTGAGGGTGCAGGAGTTTTAGTTCTTGAGGAGTACGAACATGCTAAAAAGAGGGGAGCAAGGATATATGGAGAGGTTGTTTCTTTTGCTCAAACAGATGATGCCTACCATGTAACTGCGCCGGAACCCACTGGAGATGCAAGAAGAAAGGTAATGGAGCTGGCTCTTGAAAAAGGCAAAGTTCCCCTTGATGAGGTAGATTACATAAATGCTCATGGAACATCAACACCTCTCAATGACAAGATTGAAACCGAGGCAATAAAGGCTATTTTTGGTGAAAGAGCCTATAAAATCCCTGTATCTTCAACAAAATCTATGGTGGGACATCTTCTTGGAGCAGCAGGGGCAGTAGAGGCAGTCGCTACCCTCCTTATAATTAAGGAGGACTTCATACACCCAACAATAAATTATGAAGAAAAGGATCCAGATTGTGATCTTGACTATGTTCCAAATGTCGGAAGGAACCAGAAAGTAAGATACGCTCTGTCCAACTCATTTGGTTTTGGTGGGGTAAATACATCATTAATTTTTAAAAAGATATAAACCAGAATCCCATAAAAGCCCCCTTTTTCTACACCTCCTTGAGGGGGCTTTTATTTTTTGATTTTTCTTCTTTTAATAATTTTAATCACGACAAAAGATACAATAGCAATAATTCCAGCAAAAATTAGCAATCCAAACATAAAGAACCAGAGATAAGGGCTGTATAGAGCGGGAAATTTTCTGTATAAATATACGCTTACCGAAGAAGGTCTATTTTCCATATAAGAGATGGAAAGGTTTTTATCTGGATTCTTCATAAATATGGTTATTTTCTTTAAACTGTCCATCTTTTTTTCATCACCCTCCGGTATGGTGGAAACCACATAACTTTCTGGATAAATTATATTTATAGTTACATTTTTAAACTCGTCATAGTAATCTTTAACATTAACTATGTAATAGTAATGGCATACTTCCTCTGGGTATAATTCTCTATCAAATCCTGGAAAATCCCTAAAATCTATCCTTAAAAAACCCTTCTCACTTTCCTTAAAATGGGTTTTAAAGAAAAAGAAAGAGTAATTCTCTTCTGGTAGGCTGAAGGAATCTAAATACTTCGGTTTATAAGGAATATTCTTCAATGGATCAATAAAAGCTCTATCTTCAGAAAATATTGTATCTTTAAGTTTAGTAAAGTTGTCTCCCAGGAGCTTATTCAACTGCGATAGTGTCATTAATTCTGAATCTATGGATTTATTATTAAAATAGACTCGAAAATCTTTCTCTGAATAATATATCCCTTCACCAAGAAGTGGAAAAACAAATCCCACTTCTATCTCTTCACGGGGATTTAAAATATTATAAACTGCACTTCCCTTCACTTCCTGTGACGAGAGTTTGAGTGTAATCTCTTCACTCTTGATTTTCAATGGAACCTTAGAGACCGGCACAGGCAGGGTGGAGAATGAACCGAAGCTGAAGGGTGCTGGCATGTTTCCTAAGAGAAGGAGTAGAACAACAAATAATAAAATTTTTATCTTTTTCATTTCAGCTCTATTTTACCATTCATAGACAACAAAAATTAACAAAATTGCTATGTTGCTCCTTGTGGTGGTATAATTCTTTCTGGTTTTTAAAGAAATAAGGAGGATAAGATGGGAATTGAAGAAATAGTCCTGGATAAGCCAGGAAAAAAGATGTTTCTTCTTGGAAATGAGGCAGTTGTAAGGGGGTTCATTGAGGGAGGAGGAAAGATTGCAGCTACATATCCCGGAACTCCATCTTCAGAGATAGGAAATACGCTCTTTAAAGTGGCAAGAAAAACAGATATCTATTTTGAATTCTCAACAAATGAAAAGGTTGCACTGGAAGTTGCACATGCCGCCAGTGTTAGTGGTTTAAGAAGTCTCGTGTTTATGAAGCATGTGGGACTCAATGTAGCAGCAGATTCCTTTATGAGCACAGCCTACACAGGAGTAAAGGGAGGTTTCATTGTTCTTTCTGCAGATGATCCATCCATGTATTCTTCTCAAAATGAGCAGGACAACAGAGTCTATGCAAGATTTGCTAAAATTCCGCTTCTTGAACCAAGAAATCCAGATGAGATAAGAAGAATGGTTAAGTATGCATTTGAAATCTCAGAGAAACACAAAATTCCAGTAATGATCAGAACAACAACAAGAATATCGCACATGAGAGGAATTGTTGAGTTTGATGAAATTGAAAGAAGGGAGAGGAAAGGATATTTTGAAAAAAATCCAAATCAGTTTGTGCCCGTTCCACAAAATGCAAGAAGGTTGCATAAGGAACTACTTGAGAAACAGGATGGAATAAAAGAAGATTCAGAAAAATCGCCCTTCAATATAGTAATAAAAAATAATGGAAAATTTGGGGCAATAACATCAAGTACCGCATCAAACTACTTAATAGATGTAGTAAAAAAATATAACCTACCCATTGATATTTTGAGTATTGGTTTTTCCCACCCTCTACCAGAGATGATGATTAAAGACTTTATAAAGAATTATGAAGTGGTTTTTGTGGTAGAGGAACTGGAATCCTTGATGGAAAGGGACATCATTTTGATAAAGGAGAAATATGGGATTAAGACAAAGATAATAGGTAAAGATGGAGATATCTTTACACCCTTATACGAATATAACCCTGATAGGGTAAGAAAATTCCTGTTTAAGCACTTAAGTATTGAAGACGATAAAAAGGTTGTTCAGGTTGAAGATATTCCACTTCCATCCCGTCCACCAGTCCTGTGTCCTGGTTGTCCCCATAGAGCTACCTACTTCTCAGTTAATAAGGTTTTAAGAAAATATCACAAAAAAGACACAATTTTTCCATCAGACATTGGATGTTATACCCTTGGAATTCAACCACCATTCAATACTACAGATGTGATTCTATCCATGGGTTCAAGCATTGGACTTGCAAATGGATTTTCAAAATCCACAGATCAACCGGTGGTAGCATTTATTGGTGATTCTACTTTCTTTCATGCAGGAGTGCCTGCACTTATAAATGCACAACACAATAAAAATCACTTTATTCTTTTTGTTCTTGACAACGAGACAACGGCAATGACAGGTCATCAACCGCACCCAGGTATTCCAATGGATGGATTGGGTAGAAAAGCGCCAAAGGTGAGTATAGAAGAAATAGTTAAAGGAATAGGTATCGACTTTGTAAAGGTTGTGGACCCATATGACCTGAAAGAGACGCAGAAAGTGTTTGATGAAGCACTAAGACACGAGGGCGTATCTGTAATAGTGGCAAGAAGAGAGTGCTCTCTTTTAAGGGATGCACGGATGAGAAAAGAAGGAAAGTGGATCACGTATGAAATAAATCAGGAAAAATGTACGCAGTGTAGAATCTGTATAGATCAGTTTGCGTGTCCTGCAATATTTGTAGATGAAGATGGGAAGATAAAAATAGATGAAATTCTTTGTGATGGTTGTGGTGTGTGCGCCGATGTGTGTCCATTTAAAGCAATTGAGGTGAGAAAATGAAAGATGTATTTAATATCGTAATTTCAGGTGTTGGTGGGCAGGGAATTTTAAAACTTTCAAAGATAATTGGAGAGACAGCTTTAGTTGAAGGGAAAAATGTTGTAATGAGTGAAGTTCATGGAATGGCTCAAAGAGGAGGGGTTGTTATCTCCGAAATGAGAATTGGTGATGTAAGAAGTCCTCTTGTAGAAGAGAGGGATGCTGATTTAATAATTGCACTTGAACCTTCTGAAGCCTTTAGAGTAATTAACAAAGGCGAAAGTAGAACCTGGTTTGTCATAAATACAGAAAAGATTGTTCCTTTTACAGTATCCCTTGGGATCTCGACATATCCAGATGTGGATAAACTTATAGAAAATATAAAAAAGGTCTCAAAAAAAGTGATAATCTTTAACGGAGTTGAGTTAAGTAAAAAAGCCGGGAGTCTTATCTCACTAAATATGGTTATGCTTGGAGCTGTATCCACCCTTCCCAATTTCCCATTGAAGGAGGAGACACTTGTTAAGGTAATGGAGGGAAGTTTTAAAGGCGATGCGCTGAAAGTGAATAAACTCGCCTTCAACTTTGGTAAAGAGGAGGCTAAAAAACTTTTATAAGAGTTGTCTTCTATAAGAATCCTTGCCTATAAGAATCCTCCTATAAAACCCTCCTTAGCTTCTTTTAAGAATGAAGCTTAATAAGTCTTCTTTGGTTTTTCAATCCAACCGTAAAAAAATCTATATTGAAAGTGATAAAATAAATGAAAAGATCACTTATCTGGGAAAGGAGGAGCAGTAAAATTAAAATGAAAACACATCTAAAAGGTATCAGAAGTGATTTACAAAACAGTTTGGACATACTTGAGTTCAACGAAACGCTCGCTTCGGCGCCTAAATGGAATGATTTAAATAGAATTTTTAATTTATTATAGTTATGAAGATCAAAAAAGAAAAAGTTGAAGAATTTTATGATAAAATTGCAGAAGAATATGATAGAATTTATCAAACTCCTTACTGGAGGCTTTATCATGAAATTACGTGGCACAACATTAAACAATTTTTGCCAAGAAGGGAAAATGCTATTATTTTAGATGCTGGTGGTGGGACAGGTTATTGGGCAATAAAATTAGCTAAACTCGGTTATAAAGTAATTTTAACAGATATATCTGAAAAATGTTGAAAGTAGCAGAAAACAAGATTAAAAAACAAAAACTAGAAAAAAAGATTGAAGTTAAAAGGGTTGATATAAGAGATATGTCTTGTTTTCCTTCTAATTACTTTGACATAGCGTTAGCAGAAGGCGATCCAGTTTCATATTGTTTGAGACCAGAAAAAGCAATAAAAGAATTGGTAAGAGTAGTAAAACCAAATTCTCATGTAATCGTTTCCGTAGATAGCAAGTATCCAGTTATTTCAAGATTAATTGCGGAAGAATCTTTTAATAAACTGTCTAAATT
>QMOO01000045.1 GCA_003648245.1 Caldisericota bacterium | reverse complement strand
CCTCTAAGTATTGCACCGAACATGAAGGGAAGCACAAACACAAAGGAAGGAGCAAGTATCCAGAAAAAGTAACTTGAGGCAAAATTCTTAAGCTCCGCTGTGGTGTTAAATAGAGAAAAGATCTTATCTGAAAAGAAAATGGGAACCAGGGCAAAGACTATTGACACAAATATACCAAGATATATTGACTGATACGCCGAATATCTTGCCTTCTCCTCTCTCTTTGCTCCAACATTCTGGGAAATGAGGACTACTGTTCCTATGTTAAGGGAGAACATGACAGCCATGAATACGAATATAACCTGATTTGAAAGTCCAACACCAGCAAGAGCAGTGGAGCCAATATACCCAACAAACGCCATATCCACAAAGGAAAATATCGTCCTGAAAAGATTTTCACCAACAGCCGGAAGGGATAAGCTTATAATCTTTCTTCTTATTGCCTTTGGATGGAGTAAGTCTTCTTTGCTTATCCTTATCATTTCTTCTTCAGTATCTCCTTTACCCTTTTAATGGATTCGTAAATCTCCTTCACTTTTTCTTCTGGGAGTTCTTTAACTATCTCTTTTAGCCTTTCCTTCCTTAAGGTTAGGAGTTTTTCTGTAAGCTTTCTCCCCTTATCGGTTAACTCCACAAGAACGACCCTTCTATCTCTTTCACACCTTCTTCTTTTTACCAACGAGAGTTTTACAAGTCTATCCACAAGAGAGGTAATTGTTGAATTCCTCACATCAAGGCTCTTTGCCAGATTCCCTGAACTTAGAACCTTTTCCCTGTATAGAGTGGTTAATATATAAAAATGGGATAGGCCAAGATCAAGTTTTATCATCTCCCTCTTTAAATCCCTGTTTAAAATCTTGTTTATCTCTCTTAAATTCTCATCTATCTCTTTTACATAATTTATTCTCATATTCTAAATTTTAGATTATCTAAATATTTTGTCAATGATTTTTTTTAAGTTATACTTTAATTATGGAAATAAAAGATGTTGACACACCGTTTGTTTATGTTGATCTGGAGAAACTTGAAGAAAATATAAGGGATATGGCAAATTTTTCTAAGGAAAATGGGGTTTCTCTTCGTCCCATGGTAAAGACCCACAAAAGTATATGGATAGGAAAACTTCAGGAAAAGCACGGAACAGAGGGAATCCAGTGTGCAAAAATAGGCGAGGCAGAGGTCTTTAGTGATGGTGGATTTAAAAATATCTTTATATCATCTGAGATAACTGGTAAGACAAAGTTAAATAGACTCTTTAACCTTTCAAAGAGGCTTAAAAGATTAATCGTTGCAGTGGACAGCATAGAAGGAATAAGGGCTCTTTCAGAAACTTTTAAGGAGGAAAAAATTCTTGTAAGGATTGAGATAGATTCAGGTCACAATAGATGTGGAGTAAAACCAGAGGATGCGGCAGTGCTTGCAAAGGAGATAGAAAGATATGACTCTATTATTCTTGATGGAGTTTTTACCCATGGTGGACAGGTTTACTCCTCAAAAAATGAAGAGGACTTGAGGAAGAAGTCTCTTGAAGAAGCTGAGGGTGTGATTAAGGCAAAAAGAATTCTTGAGGACATGGGATTTAATGTAAACACCGTAAGTGTTGGTTCAACTCCATCAGTAAAGATAAGTGGAAAGGTAAAGGGAATAACAGAGATAAGGCCGGGAAACTATGTCTTTTATGATATGAAGCAGGTTCTACTTGGGGTAATTCCCATTGATAGAGTCTCCCTCAACATAGTTTCAACAGTAATAAGCAGGCCAGATAAAGATAGAATCATAGTTGATGCAGGGGCAAAGACTTTAAGCCTTGATTCTGTTGTCCTTGACGGAGAGAAGGTGTATGGATTTACCCCTAAGTATCCAGAGGCAAGGATATTCAGGTTATCGGAAGAGCATGGCTGGATAAAAATCCCGGAAAATTATCCAATAAAAATTGGAGATAGACTAAAAATTATCCCTGCGCATTCATGTCTTGTAATAAACAACTTTGACGAAATATATGGAATAAGAGAAGAAGAGGTGGAGAGGATAATAAAAATAGATGCAAGGGGAAAAGTAACCTAAAGTATGGTATTCTTATTAAAATCAACTAAAGGAGAAAAATATTATGAGTGAAAAATTTAAAAGCAAAAATTTGAGGAATGTGGGTATTGAAGTGGAGATTCCAGAAAGCTATGACTACCTTGAAACTGAATCCTTGAATTCCATTGAAGAATCTATAAACACATATCCAAAGGCAAAAAGAATGTTTGAGATGCTTGTAAATGACCCTGAGTTAAGAGCAGATTGGGACCTTGCAAACTTCATTGCTGTTAAGAAGTTAAAATACAATGATCACGGAGAGGTGCATGCAAAAATAGTATGTGCATCAGCCTTAAAAATGCTTGATCTTCTCATTGAAAGAGAGATTACTCCTGACTTTGTAAAAGAGGGTGGAGGAGACGTAGATGATGATCACCTTATAGTCCTGTCTGCAGCGCTTCTACATGATATAGGAAATCAAATATATAGAAACAATCACCCCCTTCACAGTACATACCTTGCAATACCTATCCTTGACAGACTTCTTCCAAAAATATACTCTGATTTAGAGACAAAAACAGAAGTAAGAGGCTTTATCTTAAATGCAATATACGCCCATGATGCAGATATTCCTGATTATACCATTGAAGCAGCAGTGGTTGGAATTGGAGATGCCACAGATATGACAAAGGGCAGGGGAAGAATGGCTTTTGATCTTGGAAGTTTAAGTATTCACACAGTTTCTGCCCTTTCCATTGAAAGGGTTTTAATACTTAGAGGGAAGGAAAAGCCAATTGAAATAATAGTGGAGATGACAAACTCCTCTGGAATATTTCAGGTTGAAGAGATACTTGGAGAGAAAATAATAGGGGGACCGCTGGAGGAATTGATATCTCTTAGAGCAAACCTTGTTCCTGGAGAAACAAACTACGATAAAAGAATTGTGAGAGCCATCACTCTAAAAGGTAGAAAATTCGTTTCCAGTTAAAAGATTATGGTAAACTTTAATTAGACTTAAGGAAAGGAGTGGGTATATGGAAAAGAAAGTTTTAATTGGTGTTTTTGGTGGTACAGGATTTTATAAATTTGCTGAAAATGTGGAAGAGGTTACCATTGAAACTCCCTACGGCTTTCCTTCAGACAAGATAACCATTGCAGAAATTGAAGGAAAAAGAGTTGCCTTCCTTCCGAGACACGGAAGAGATCATCAGTACCCGCCCCACAAAATCCCTTACAGAGCAAATCTATGGGCAATGAAAAGATTGGGTGTTGAAAGAATTATAGCCCCAAATGCCGTTGGGAGTCTCAATCCAGATGTTAAAATTGGTGATTTTGTTGTATGTGATCAGCTTGTAGATAGAACCAGTGGTAGAATAGGAACCTTCTATGATGGACCAATAACAACTCACATCTCCTTTGCAAAGCCCTACTGCCCTGAACTTAGAGAGATAGCTATAAGAAATTTGAAAAAGCTTGGGTACTCGCATCATGAAAAAGGAACTGTTGTTGTAATTGAGGGTCCAAGATTCTCCACTGAGGCTGAAAGTAAGTGGTTCACCTCCATGGGTTGGGATGTTATAAACATGACTCAGTATCCAGAAGCAGTGCTTGCAAGGGAGCTTGAGATGTGCTATGTAAACATATCCCTTGTTACAGATTATGATGTAGGACTTGTGGCAGAAGGAAAGGTTGAGCCTGTGTCTCACGAGATGGTCATAAAGATATTTAACGAGAACCTTGATAAACTAAAGACTCTTCTCTTTGAAATGATAAAGGAAATTCCCAAAAAGAGAGAAAAGTGTGAGTGCGGAGAGGCACTTAAGGGTGCAAGATTTTCAGGAGAGAACTTTATACCTCTTATCTAATGGAAGAACCAATATTTGATAAATACGCTGATTCATATGACTCGTGGTTTAAAACACCTCTTGGAAAGAAGGTATATGTAATTGAAAAGAAGTGTGTTGAAGAACTCATACCGAATGGAAGAGGCAAAAGAGCGCTGGATCTTGGAATTGGAACAGGGTTGTTTACACTACTATTGAAGGAAAGAGGCTTTGAAGTAGTTGGCATAGATATCTCAGAGAAGATGATGGAGGTTGCAAGAAAAAGGGGATTTAAAACTATAAAACACGATTTTAATTATCCATTGCCATTTGAAGATGAGGAATTTGACTTTATATTCTCTATGACAGCCATTGAATTCATGAAGGAACCAGAAAACCTTGTTGAAGAGTCACTTAGAGTGCTTAAAGGAGGAGGTGAGTTTCTACTTGTTACACTGAATTCTCTCTCCCTATGGGCTTTTATAAGAAGGATTAAGGGGCTTTTTAAGAGTGAGGATGTATTTAAGAAGGCAAGGTTTTACTCCCCGAATCTTCTTGAAACACTATTTGGTGATGGCTGGAAGATTGTTGTAAAGAAAACATGCATGTTTCTTCCACCATGGAACACAAATAATATAAATTTTTGGGAGAGGAGATTTAAAAAATTTTTTCCGAACTCTGGTGCTTTATCAATAATACTGGCAAGAAAGGAGGTGGCTCATGGACATTAAAGATGCCAAGTTAATGGGAGGAATTGGAAGTATACTTGCATTGCTTTCATTTATTCCAAAGGCTGGCTGGATAATATCCCTTGTGGGATTTATCCTTGTAATAATTGCCATTAAGAAGATTACTGATGCAACAAATCGTGATGATGTATTTAATGATTATCTCAAGGGAGCAATCATTAACATTGTGGGATCCATAATCATCGCTTTTGTTGGTGGTGCCTTTGTCTTAATGGCAATTATGAGAAGACATGGTGGTGTAGCAATTGGTGTTATAGTGGCTTTTGTTATTGCATGGATAGTAATGATTGTAGGAACCTACTTCATGAAGAAAGGACTTGTTGGTCTATCTGAAGTAACAGGAGAGAAAAACTTTGCCACAGCTGGAAATCTATTCTTCTGGGGCGCAATTTTACTCATCATAGCCGTTGGTGGTATAGTTTCACTCGTTGGCTCCATCTTTCAGATAATAGCATTTTTCTCTCTACCGGACACAATTTAAAATGATTGGGATTCAGGTAAGTATCTATCCACTGCGGGAGAAATCTCTTTCTCCCGCACTAAACAAATTCTGGGAGAAACTTAAAGAGAGTGAATTAAAATTTGAAGTAAACTCCTTTGCAACAATTATCTGGGGAGAAGAAGACAGAATTTTTGACTTCCTTAAAGATGTGTGGAAAGAAGTAACAAAGGACAGAAGTGTTGTTATGGTCGTCACTCTCTCCAACGCCTGCACCCCAGATTTTAAACTTGATAGGCTTTAAACCCTCCTTGACTTCAGCTCTCAATTACTTTGGTTTTTCCAAGAGTTCTTTAATCATGGACTTTAAATCTGCAATCTCTCCTCTTATGAAAGCAATCTCCTTTTTAAGTCTTTCCACCTCTTTATCCCCTTCAGATTCTTCTTTAGAAGACACTTCATTACTTTTAGGAGTGGAAACGAAACGCACCTTCTTCTGAAGATACTCCTCCAGGGCATCTTTCACTCTACCATACACACCAATAACAGCCTTTATTCCCATATCGGCAAAATACTGCTGAGCTTTTGGTCCCATGCCGCCTGTTATTACCACATCTACGCCTTTTGATTTCATAAAGGATGGAACCTCTCCTGGATTATGGGAGCTGGCGAATGGGTTTGGAATGGACTCCACATTTGAGACATTCCCATTTTCATCAACATCCACAATGACAAAATAGGGACAACGCCCAAAGTGATAACTCATAACACTCTCCAATCCATTCCTTTGATCTGAAGTAAAGCAAATTCTCATTTTTTCACCTCCATTTTTTAAAGATTGCATCACTTTTCATCATTAATCACCTTCAGTATTCTCCTTAGAATTCTTTTAATTTTCTCATTGGCAATTCTATAATACACTCTTCCTCCCTCTCTTCTTGATTCAACAATGCCCAAGTATTCAAGCTTTGCAAGTTGCATGGATACAGCTGGTTGCATTCTTCCTGCATAGGGAATTATCTCGGACACATACTTTTCTCCATCCAGCAGTGCCTTAACTATCTCTAATCTAACCTCATTACACAATGCTTTAAATATTCTTATCTCTTCTCTCATTTATTCTCCTATCAATATATAATTATATGTTGATATAATTATATATAAATTTAAAATTATGTCAACTCTTCTCTACCCTTAATTATTTTGATTCACTCTTGAGTATCTTCTCAAAGAAAAATGCGAAGAATATGAAGAGAGCAATTGCCACTACTATATTTGAAATCATCATTCCGGTTATTCTTCCCATACCAAACCCAACAAAACCAATCATTGCATGAAGAACTGCTGGAACTATTATACTGCCAGTTTTCTCTCTTAAAACTCCAAATATTACTCCCAAAAATGGTGCAAACACAAATGACATTATAAGAATAAATACAGAGAACTGGACTCTAACTGTAAATGGATTAATCAATACAAGTAGATGCGGCAATCCAAAGAAGAATATTGCTGTAATCAGCGTTCCTCTGCTCCACTCAAATTCTATGCCAATAATTTTCTTATATTTCCCTGTGAAAACCTCATTTAATCTGCTTTGAATAAACCCCCTAAAGAAAAACTCCTCAGCAAATCCAACAAAGATAAAATACCATATAAAATCAACAATCAACATCCCAAAATCAAACCTTAAGTTATCTCTTATAAACAGGATGGTTAATAAAATTGCTATAGAACCTAACCCGATGAAGAGAAGGAATATATAAAGGCTCCATTTTAGGCTAAACTTCAGATTTTTAGGCACCAACCCATACTCTCTTGGTTTCCCATGAACTAATATGCCGATAAATCCCAGGAGAATCATAATTAACTTTGAATAAAAACCATATGTTTCTGTCCCCTGAATCATTTCAAAATACCATGCTGAAACAAAAAATGTGGCTAAAAATAGAGAGCATTCAACCAAAGCAAATACTCTACTTAGTAACATTTTTGTATCACCCTCACTCCTTATATTCATCTTTATTTAGTGTATGACCTCCTTAATTGTATCAAAATTACTGTAACACTTTAATATATTTTGCGCCTTATAATATGAAAGATATGAAGATGGACGAGAATAAATTGATAGAAGAAGCATTAAACAATAGAGAAGCAGCAGAAAAATTGATATCCCTTCATTATAGGGAAGTATACAGGTATATCTACAGAAGAACTCTAAACAAAAGTCTCACTGAAGATCTTACACAGGAGACATTCCTGTATGCATTAGAGCATCTCGCATCATTTAGAAGAAAGTCTCCTTTTATTATCTGGGTTCTGAAAATTGCAACAAGTTTCATCAATGAACACTTCAGAAAAGTCAGAAAAGAAAGAAAAGGCTTGAACTCAAAAGAAAATTCATCAATTAATGATCCGGAGGAAGAACTTGATGTTGATGCAAAATATAAGATTATTCATAAACACCTTCAGCATCTTCCTCTTTCCTATCAAACAATTATCATCTTAAAATTTTTTGAAAATAAGAAGACGAAGGAAATTTGTGCCATTATGGGTAAAACCCCAATTGGTGTAAGGGTTACTCTGCACAGAGCATTGAAGGCTTTAAAAAGAGAGATAGAAAGGAGTGTAACAGATTCAGATTTCTTACGCCTATATAATGGGGAGGAAAAGGAATGGCCAACCTTTTCTCCCGAAAAACAAGGAAAGGAGAGATAAGATGAGAAAAGAAGAATTAATAAGGCAACTTAAAAGCATTAAAGCTCCGGAGCCAAATGAAAAGGACTCTCTTCAAGCTAAAGAGAGATTGATTAAAAAAGTGAGGACCTCCTTTCCCAAAATTATCCAAGAAAGGAGGATGATAATTATGAAGAGGAGGGTGCTTGCGTTAGCAGTGGTGACAAGCATAGTGGTTGTTGCTCTGATCCTATCTACAGTTCTACCAGCAAGAAGAGTTACAAGCGCAAAGCAGATCGCAAAAGATGTTATAGCAAAAGAAATGCATGTAACGGTGGACGACGAGGATATGATAGTTGAAGGTAATATAGTAATAGTTACAGTTAATGGAAAAGAAGTTACTGTGGATACGAAGGAGGCTAAGATTATGAAGATTTCAATGCCTGAACCTGCCTCTCTTACAGAGGAGGAAAGGAATAGAGCCATTGAAATCTTTAGGAATTCTCCTGAAGTTAAAAACTTTCCTATACCTGTAATGACTGCTCCGCCAGAGAATGGAGATGAAGGTAATAAAAATGGTGGTTTTATTATCACAGATGAAGATGAAGCAATAGAAAAAGAGAAGTATGTGGACCTCTCTAATGCAACAATCGTAAGTGTAAAAGGATACACATTCCCCAATGGAAAGGAAAAGTATGCAAGCATAGAGGTTCAGTCAGATTTACTTCCTAAGGGATACAGTGCAACCTTTTTTGTGGACCTTAAGAAGGGCAAGATAGTAAGTGGTGGAATGGGACCCAGTGGCTCAGTAAAGCCAGGGTTTATAAAGAAACCATAGTAAAACCTGTGTCCAGCTTGTTGCTCATTTAAGGCAGGGT
>QMOO01000044.1 GCA_003648245.1 Caldisericota bacterium | reverse complement strand
TTGATCCCTCTGGAAAACCATACTACTGGATAATGGGAAAACCAGTATGGAGTGGAGATGAGAACACAGATACATGGGCAATAAGAAATGGTTATGTATCTATATCTCCCCTGAGGGTAAACTTTGTTGATGATGAGGAATATAAGAGACTGAAGGAGGAAGAGGAGAAATTTTTGCCTCTACTTGATATATGAAAAAGATACTTGTTATAACAGAGAAACCATCTGTTGCAGAAGATATTGCTAAGGTCCTCGGAGCAAAAAGAAAGGGAGATGTTTTTGAAAATGAGAGATTCACCATAACATTTGCGCTTGGCCATCTTGTTACTCTCTCTGAGCCAGAGGATTATGATAAAAGGTACAAATTCTGGAATCTAAAGGACTTACCCATCATTCCAGAGGAATTCAAATTAAAACCCATAAAGGAAGTAAAAGATAGATTCATGTTTATAAAGAAGCTTTTAAAAAGTAAAGATTTCGAGTTCGTTGTTAATGCCTGTGACGCAGGGAGAGAAGGTGAACTTATCTTCAGATTTATATACACACTATCTGGTTCAAAACTTCCAATAAAGAGATTATGGCTCAATGCTCTAACACCTGAAGAGATAAAAAAGGGATTTGATAACTTAAGAGATGGTGAAGAGCTGGAACCATTATCACAATCAGCATGGGCAAGAGCTGAATCTGATTGGCTCATAGGTATAAATGCTACAAGGGCTTTCACAAGAAAAGAAGGACTCCTTTTCTCTCTTGGAAGGGTTCAAACACCAACACTTGCCATTGTGGTTAAGAGAGAGAAAGAGATAATCTCCTTTAAGCCTAAAAAATTCTTTGAGTTATTTGTGGACTTTAATAGAAACTCCTTTGATTACAGAGGTAAGTGGTTTAAAGGAAAGGAAGAAAGGATATTTGACAGGAAACTCTTAGAAGAAATACTCAAAAAAATAGAGGGAAATGATGGTGTAGTTGAGAGTGTGTTGAAGAGGAAAAATAAAGTTCTACCACCTCTTCTTTTTGATCTCACAGAACTTCAAAGAGAAGCAAATAGGCGTTTTGGTTACTCTGCCCAGAGAACATTAAAAATAGCACAATCACTTTATGAAAGACATAAACTTATAACCTATCCAAGAACTGATTCTCGTTATCTACCCTCTTCCATGAAGAAGGAGGTAAAAAAGACCCTTAAAAAAATATCCAGCTTTAACAGAGAGTTAAAGGAATTTATAGAAGAGATTGAAAAAGTAGGAATAAAATTTACAAAAAGGATTTTAAATGATGCAAAGGTAACTGATCACTTTGCGATAATACCCACAGGAAGATTAACTTCTAATCTATCAAAAGAAGAGAATAACATCTTTGATTTAGTGGTAAAAAGATTCGTAGCAGTTTTTTATCCCGAGGCAGAATTTCTTAATATAAAAATAATTACAGATGTTAATGGAGAAAAGTTTAAAACTGACTCTAAGTTTCTTATTTCTCCTGGATGGATGAAGGTATATGGATATAAAGAGCAACCCATACCATCTGTTCCTGTTAGGAAAGGTGATGTTGTAAAGATTGTTGATAAAGAGGTAAAAGAAGGCGAAACAAAACCACCACCAAGATATACCGATGCAACTCTTCTATCAGCCATGGAAGGAGCAGGAAAACTTGTCGAAGACGAAGACTTAAGAGAACTGCTTAAAGAGAAAGGATTGGGTACTCCTGCAACAAGAGCTTCAATTATAGAAAGGCTTATAGAGGTAGGATATCTTGAGAGGGTGGGAAAACAATTAAAGCCACTCCCCAAAGGAATGAAGCTTATAGAATCTCTTGAAAGGATACCACTTACTGAACTTCTCTCCCCAGAACTTACAGGTGAATGGGAGAAAAAGTTAAGAGAGATAGAGAGAAGAGAATTTGAATATGAGAAATTTATGGCTGAAATAGAAGAATTAACAACCGAAGTGGTAGAGAAAATTAAAGAGAGAGAGGGTAAAAGGATAAAGGAAGAGATATATGAAGATATAGGAACCTGCCCCATATGTGGTGGTAGAGTAATTGATGGTGAGAAATCTTACTTCTGTGAAAACTGGAGAAAGGACAAATGTAAATTTATTGTTCCTAAGAAGATGATGGGAAGGAAAATAACAAGAGAAGAGATTGTAGAACTTATGAAAAACAAAAAGACACCACTTCTTACAGATTTCTGGTCAAAGAATAGGAGACGATTCTCTGCATATTTAGAGATAAAGAATGGTAAGGTGGAACTTACTTTTCCAGAAGATAAGGTAATACCTGGAGAACCCCTGGGTGAATGTCCAAATTGTAAGGGAAAGGTAATTGAAACAGAGAGAAGATATAGATGCGAGAATGAAAGTTGTAATTTTTCTCTATCAAAGAGTATTCTCGGTCATAAACTGACAAGGGAAGAGGTAAAAATTCTTTTATCTGGAGAAAAAACTGATAGAATATCCTTCTACTCCAAAGGAAAGAGATTTTTTGCAAGACTATCGCTGGAGAATGGAAAACTTAAATTTCACTTTGAGGAGAAAATGAATGGCAAAAGCAATAGTAAAAAAAGTAGAAACATACGAAGAAAGTAAGATAAGTGAGATACTTGAAGAAAACAAGGATTTCATTCTTTCAGGATTAAAATCAGGTGATAGAGTTCTTGTAAAGCCAAATTTTATCTCTTTTAATCCCCCAGAAAAGGCAGTGACAACACACCCTGTATTCATAAGAACAGTGGTAAAGTTTTTGCTTTCCAATAGATTGAGGGTACTTGTAGGTGATATTCCCGGGAGAGTTATACCTCTCTCAAAATATCCAAAAATATCTGGACTGGAAGGCATAAAAGATGAGAATTTAGAAATAAGTGAACTTGCAGTATTCGGTTTCAAGGACGTAAAGAGAGATTTCTTAAAACTTGATGAACTTCACCTGCCGAAAGTTTTGTGGGAAGTAAAAAAACTTTTTAATCTCCCTAAAATGAAGACTCATTCATTAACTTTTATAACAGGTGCTACAAAAAATTTATTTGGTTTAACCCCAAGGAAGGATAGATTGAAAATTCATAGAATTACATCAAGTGTTGAATTTTCAAAGGCTGTTTACGATATAGCCTACTCTGTTCCTATTCCTCAGATGATTATTATGGATGGAATAATAGGAATGGAGGGAGATGGACCTTCCTATGGAACACCTGTTGAATTAGATTCCGTGATAATTTCAGACGACCCTTTGCTTACCGATTATGTAATGACTAAGATAATGGGATTTAAGGAAGAATCTATCCCCCTATTTAAAGCTGTTGTGATTCCAGAGGGAGAAATTGTTGGTCTTTCCTCCATACCACAAAAGAAGTGTAAACCGCCAAAAACCTTTAAAGCATCTCCAGTATTTTCAACCATTGGTGGAATGGTATTTTCAACCTTCCTAAATGTTGTACAAACTGTGCCTGAGGTAAACAAATCCATGTGTATAAAATGCGGTGTATGTGCTGCAAAATGTCCTGCAAAAGCTATAACTTTATCTCCTTACCCTGTCTTTGATAGAGATAAATGTATCATGTGCTACTGCTGTCATGAACTATGTCCTGAAGGTGCGATATACTTAAAGAAAAGAATCAAAATAGGAGGTTAGAGATGGATCTTGGAATAAAGGGAAAAGTCGCGGTTGTGGCAGCTGCAAGTAAAGGGCTTGGGAAAGAGGTTGCAATTTCTCTTGCAAAAGAGGGAGCAAATTTAGTCATATGTGCAAGGGGAGAGAAAGAACTTACAAAGACAGCAAAGGAAATAGAAGATAGATTTAAAGTTAAAATCTTTTCTTTTACCTGCGATGTAACAAAACGTGAGGATATAGAAAAATTTAAAGATTTTGTTATAGATAAGTTTAAAACTGTGCACATGCTCTTTATAAATGCGGGAGGACCACCACCAGGTGGATTCTTTGACTTTGGACCGGAAGACTACTCAAAAGCCATCAAGCTAAATTTGATGAGTGCCATTTATCTTACCTATAGTTTTGTCCCATATATGAAAGAACAGAAGTATGGTAGAATAGTTGCCTCCACATCTATAACTGTAAAACAACCTCTGAAGAATCTAATACTTTCGAATGTTTCAAGAACAGGAGTGGTGTCTTTTATAAAGAGCTTATCAACTGAGGTTGCTCCCTACAATATAACTGCAAACTGTGTTGCTCCTGGATACACCATGACAGATAGGGTCAGGAAACTCATGGAGGATAAAGCAAAAAGGGAGAATATATCTGTTGATGAAGCTCTTAAAACAATAACAAAGGATATTCCCATGGGAAGAATTGGTGATCCAAGTGAATTTGCAGATGTGGTAACATTTCTTCTCTCTGAGAGGGCAAGTTATATAACAGGGGCAACCATTCAAATTGATGGAGGATACTATAAAGGACTTATGTAAAAGGAGGAAAAATGAGAGATTTTAAAGTTCCAGAAAAAAAGGAAGTAACAAAGTTAGACATGCTAAGGGCTCAACTTTTCACTGTAGGTATATCTGTTGTTGGAACAGTTCTCTTTGTGGTGTGGGGAGGACTCAATATAGGTTCAAACTTTAAGGTAGGAATAACGAGAATAGGGGTGGGAATTGCCTTTGCTGGTTTTGCAATATATACGCTAATAGGAATATACAAATTTGTAAAGAAAGAGTTTGTTGAAATCAAAAAACTTGGAGCAAAAGCAAAGAGAAGGAGTTAATCTACTCAAGAAAATCTTTAGTGAACTTTGAGATATCCTTTGTTCTTCCAACAAAAACTATTATATCTCCTGCTTGGAATTTTTCCTCAGAGGATGGAGCAATTATAATGTCACCATTTCTTCTTATAGCAAGAATTATAACTTTATATTTCCGACCTAAATCTAAATCTCTTATTGTCTTTCCAACAAATCTCTGTGGTATTATTGCTTCCTCAAGGTCATACTCAGGGGATATCTCTATATAGTCAATTAAAGAGGTAGACGTTAACTGTATTGCAAGAGTCTCACCTCTCTCCTTCTCTGGAAACACCACGAGATCTGCTCCAATCTTCTCCAGTATTCTTCCGTGAAGCTCATCCACTGCTTTGGAAACTACATACTTAATTCCAAAATCCTTAACCAGCATAGTTGCAAGGATACTCTGTTCTTTATTGTCTCCTATTGCAATAATTACAGTATCGCAGTTTTTAATACCTGCGTCCTCAAGAGCTTGAGGATCTGAAGCATCTGCCTGAACAACATGAGTTAGTTTATCTTTTACCCTTTCAATTATCTCTCTATTATTGTCAATTCCAAGAACAGGAAAACCTCTTTTTTCAATATTAATGGCTACAGACAAGCCAAATCTTCCAAGTCCTATAACACCAAATGTTTTTTTCATCATTCTTATCCTACCATTATTTTTTCCTCGGGTAAAGATATTCTCTTGAGTTTCTTGGTTGTTATTATAGTGAGTATGGTTAATATCCCTACCCTTCCTGTAAACATTGTAAACATTATGGTGAGTTTCCCAATGGGAGAGAGAAGGGGGGTTATACCAGTGGACAACCCAACGGTTCCAAAGGCAGAGAATACCTCAAATAGAATCTTTGAAAGATCAAACACCTCTGTAATTGAAAGCACAAGTGTTGAAAAACCCACAAGAACACTTGAAGCAAAGAATATTATAAATGCTCTTCTTACAAAACTTCTCTCAATTGTTCTCTCCTCCATAATGGTTTCACTACTTCCCTTAATAGTCTGGAAGAGAGTTTCAAATAAAACTATCGTTGTGGTTGTTTTTATTCCTCCACCAGTACCCCCTGGCGAAGCTCCTATGAACATAAAGAAGGCAAGAAACATAAGAGTTGGCAGTTTCAGTTTTCCTGTAGTTATTGTGGAGAAACCTGCAGTCCTCGGAGTAATAGATTGGAACAGAGAGGAAAGAACCTTTTCCTTCATGGGTATACCTTTAAGAGTGAATGGGTTGCTTGACTCAAAGAAGAAAAACAAAAGAGCTCCAAGAACGATGAGGAAAATTGTGGTTTTAAATACAACCCTTGCGTGAAGTGAAAACTTCTTTCTATTTGGATAATCAATAATTTCACTTATAACTGGAAAACCTATTCCTCCAAAAACGATTAAGAGCATAACCGTTAAATTTAATGTGATGTTTCCAGTAAACTGGGTGAAACTTCTAAAACCTCCAATTAAATCAAATCCAGCATTGCAAAAGGCTGATACAGAATGAAATATTCCAAACCAGATTCCCTTGATTATCCCATGCTTGTGATAGAAGACGGTGAAGAGAGAAACCGCTCCAAGTGTTTCAAAAATTAACACTGTAAAGAAAATTCTTCTTGCAAGTTTAATAATTCCGCTTACAGAGAAATAGTTCAGAGATTCTTTAAGGGCAAGCCTATCCACAAGTGGAATTCTTCTTCCAAGAAGAAGAGCAAGAAATGTAAACATGGTCATATAGCCAAGTCCACCTATCTGGATAAGAAAAAGTATGACTATCTGCCCGAATATAGAATAATAAGTCCCTGTGTCTTTCACCACAAGACCTGTAACACATGTGGCTGATGTTGCTGTGAAATATGCATCCAGCGGATTTGTCCACTTGTGAGCTGAAGATGAGAAGGGGAAGATAAGGAGAGTGCCACCAATAGCTATGGTTAAAAGAAAGGTAAAGACAATAAACTTTACTGGTTCTTTCTTAAGAGACTCAAGAAATTGCATTTTTCTCTATTTTTCTCCTTATAAACACGAGGGAGAATATGTTTATCATAATGAAAACAACCGAAATTGTAAGAGAAAGCATGTCATTTATTGCCAGATATCTTATAAATAGATAGATAAGAGCGGCGAGAGAAATGGCATTTAACACCTTTCCAATCATGAAGAATATGTCCTCTTTAAATAAAAGGGGTATCAGAGAAAGCATAACTGCCCCTAACATGAGATTGGAGGTTGTATTTAAAAGGAAAAACTTGTTCCACATGTTCTCAATTCCCCCAAAGCTTTCTTTCGGTAAGAAGAAGGTAACAAATGGAATTAAGATAAGTAAAAGCATAATGAATTTCCCTTTTCTTCCGTTTGTCTCTTCATAGAACCTTCCAGAGAGTTTCACTGCATAAACCATGAAGGAAAACATGGCTATTATCATGGTAAACAGGACTATTGTTTCTCCAAACTCCTTTGAAAATCCAGCAAAATGAATGAACCTTGCCATTCCATCCTGAAAGATCTGAAGAGCATCCTTTCCTTTCAAAAAGGCATCTGTTCTTGCGTATATTATTGCAGGAAATGAAGAGACAAGGGCAAGGAGTGATAAGAAGCTAATAGGAAGTAAGCTTGCTTTAGATGTATCCCTTTCTCCAACTGTTGCTTTACCTGTAAAAAGTATGGAAAAGAGGGAATCAAAACCAGAGAAGATACCAAATGTAAGAACACCAAAGATCATGGGTATAAGTATTCCTCCATTCTGGGATGAGAATGAGAAAGCGTGTCTTTGAATTCTAACTCCAATAAACGGACCAAACACTCCTCCTATTATGAGAAAGTAATATAGATAGGATGAAAGATAGGAAAAGGGGCGAGAAAGAGTATCTTCGTTTAAAAAGGCAAACAATATAAGTAGTAAAGTTATTATTATTCCCCATGTAAATTTCTCTGTTATTACCACAAAAGGTAACTTAAGAGGAAAGATCTTACCTATCCATATGATGTAAAAGACAAACACGAGGAAGAAAACTGTCATGGGAATGATATCCTTTTTCATTCCCTTTATCACAAAGAAGAATAAAAATGAAAGGACAACAAACAATAAGAAAGTGGTGGATAAATTGGGATTCTTTACGAGTAGATCAGACATGTATTGAATAAAAGAAACCACAAGAAGAAGTGAAAATACAAACAGACCTATGGTTAACACATCTTTAAAGTTTTTCCTCTCTTTAAAGAGAGTAGTAATGTTAAATCTCTTTGGAAGAAGAGTTGACATAAAGCTTAGTGGATAGCCAAAGAGCACCATTCCAATTAGTATGTATAGAATTAATGGTACCCAACCCCACTCCATAGCAATTATTGGGGCAAGAAAGAGATACAGTCCTCCCGTAGCACCAATTTTTTCTCCAAATGGTACAAGAGAGAACCCTCCCTCCTTTTTTATCTTAAACATCTTCTCAAAGAAGGTTTTGGATAGAAAATACAGTGCTATAACAACGATTAATGAAAAAAGCGATAAATAGTATAGTTTCATCTCCCTTCTCCTTTCTTAGGGTTTTTCATTTTTCTTACCATGTTAAAATTTTATAACCCCTTAACTTAATCTGTCAAGTTGAAAATTTTTATCCCTACAGTACGGAATCATTTCATAAATTTGAATCTTATAAAATAAAATTTATCTCTTGACTTCCCTACCCTACGGACTTTCTTTTAATAAGTTTACCTCCATCGTAAAAAAGGATAAAGTTAAAAGAAGGAAATGGGTGTAAAATTAATAAAGGTAGCAGAAGCTCGGACAAGAAAGAGGTGAAGGAAGTTGGAAGAAGCTTTAAAGTCAAAATTAAATTATAAATGTAAAAAAAGAAAAGGGAGGTAAAAATGGAACTTACTAAAGAACAGATGAAGATTATCAAAGATTATTATAAAAAAATCATAT
>QMOO01000043.1 GCA_003648245.1 Caldisericota bacterium | reverse complement strand
TAATGTCAAACTTTTTGTTTCTACTTCAGGAGGAACAGTTACACCCAATATTATTAACTTAACAAACGGCATATGGACAGGAAATATAACTTTATCTAATGCAGATTCTGGTGTAAAACTTTATGCAAACTATTATTATGGCGAATATATATATAATTCAGCAAATGCTACAGTAGATGCAGGTGATACACGACTTACCCCCGTAAGAAATTATGGAACCAACACCCTTGTAAACGCTTCAGATTCTGATGCTGTGGATGCTTTGGCGCTTATATCCTTTGCAGCGACTGAAAAGCATGCAGAAAATATTGTTTCCAATGGTGTTTATGACAATGGAGAATATATATATGATGATGTGGATGGAGACAATCTTGTTTCTGTAGGAGATAAGAGATTAACATATGTTGGAAATTATAGATATGGAACCGTAGTTCAATCTGGAGATTCTGATATAGGAACAGCTCTTATAAGCTTTGGAGCAACAGAATTACATACAGACCATGTTGTTACTAATACCACTTACGATTCTTTATATGGAGAATCCAATGTATTTGCTGTATCTACTTCTGCAGTGGATCATTTTGAATTCACTACCATCCCTTCTCCTCAAACTGCTGGTGTTCCATTCACTGTAACAATATACGCCAAAGATTCTGCAGGAAGGACGGTAACCTCATTTAATGAGCAGGTAACATTATCTTCATCTCCAGCAATGGGTGTTTCTACAAATCCTTCCCCTGTAGTCTTTGTAAATGGAGTATGGACAGGGAGTGTCACACTGAATACTCCTTCCACTGCAGTGAAACTCATTGCAACCTATGGAAGCGCAACAGGTGAATCAAACACATTTGCTCTTCAGGGTACACTCAATCATTTCTCATTCTCATATATTCCCTCTCCTCAAAAGGTGGGTCAGGCTTTTTATGTGGAAATTACAGCAAGGGATGGGAACGAAAATATTGTTACAAATTTCCTTGGAAATGTGAATCTTACCTTAAACCCTGCTGGTCCAGTTTCACCCTCAACAGTTGGGCCATTTGTAAATGGAAAGTGGAGTGGTTACATAACTGTTAATGCCTCCTTCTCCAGTGTTCAGATTATAGCTACTGATGCTGGTGGAAGTGGAATGACTGGAGCCTCAAATGCTTTCTCAGTTCTTGGTCCACTTGATCATTTCCACTTTTCATCCATTGGACCGCAGGCATCTGGAGTTCCATTCCACATAAGGATTGAAGCTCATGATATGGATCACAATCTTATATATGACTTAAACACAACACTTACTTTAACTTCTTCTGTAGGAAATATTATTCCAGGCACTGTTACTATGACTAACGGAGTTTTTGAAGGAGATGTAACTATTGATACACCAACTCCTGATGTATTTATCACAGCAACAGCTGAGGGTAAAAGCGGTAATTCTAATCACTTCTCTGTTTCAGCTGGACTTCATCACTTCACCTTTGATCCAGTTGCATCTCCACAAACAGCAGGAACTCAATTCTGGGTAAAAATATATGCTAAGGATCATCTCGATAATGTAATACCAAATTTTTCTGCTACAGTGAGTTTATCTGCTACAGTTCCAACAAATTATGTTATAGAGCCTACAAGTGTAACTTTCCAGAATGGGATGTGGCAGGGTTATGTAACTCTATACAAAGCAGGTACAAATGTACAGCTTAGAGCAGATTTTGCTTCTAAGTATGGTCTTTCAAATACATTTAATGTAATTCCAGGGCCACTTCATCATTTTGAAGTTACTTCAAATGACCCAGATCTGGTAACTGGAGAATATAGACCTATTGGTCCTCAAACTGCAGGATGTGTATTCAATCCAGGAGCGCATCCAGAAAACGCTCTAAGAGTTACTGCAGTTGACCAGTGGGGAAATACTGTAACTACCTATACAGGAACAATCCATTTCACATCGACAGATGGAGCGGCGGTACTTCCACCAGATTATACCTTTGTGCTAGCTAATAATGGTTCAACTACTTGGAGTGGTGTCACAATGAACACTCCTGGAATTCATACTATAACTGTATATGATACATCAAATCCCGGTGTTTCAGGAACTTCAGAACCATTCTCGGTGGCTTCTCCTGTTCTTGATCATTTTGACTTTGACCCCATTGGACCACAGACAATAAATAATTCCTTTAATGTAACAATTTATGCAAAGGATCCAAATGGATATATATTAAGTGCATACGATGATGGAGATACATGGGGAGTTATGGGTGTGGCTACATGCGATACTATTCTTTCTGCAAGCAGTGGAAATATAAATGGAGGAGCAACATACACTACACCCACATTTACTCTTGGTAAAATAACTGTTTCTGTTATCCTTGATACTCCGTCTCCAAATATGAAAATAAAAGCTGAAAAACCAGCTTTTTCTGTTTCAAGTCTCTCAGATCCATTCACATGTGCATCCAATGTACTTCATCACTTCCAGTTTGAGATGATTCCAAATCAAACAGCTGGTGTTCCTTTCCAGATAACAATTACAGCGAGGGATATAGCTGGATCCCTTATAACTATCTGGAATGGAGTTGCAAACTTATCAGCATCCACTGGACCAGGCACAATAACACCTACATCTACAACAGCATTTACAGATGGAAGATGGACTGGAACAGTAACCCTCAATACACCGAATCCTTCTGTTCAGATTTTTGCAGAAGATCCTTCAACCCATAAAATGGGAATGAGTAATATATTCTCTGTTTATGGAGCACTTGACCACTTTGTCTTTGATACAATCTCATCACCTCAGACGGCAGGAGAAAGTTTCACAATAAAGATGTACGCAAAAGATTCCCTTGGATATACGATACCTAACTTCTCAGATCAGGTAAACCTTTCTGTAAATCTTGGAACAATTACACCAACTGTTACCAGTTACTTTAGTGGTGGTGTATGGATTGGAGAGGTTGTGCTTACTGGCGCAGGAGATAATATAAAGATAACTGCTGAGAAGAATGGACATACGGGAGATAGTAACTTATTTACTGTGCTTCCAGGTCCAGTCCATACATTTGAATTTACAACTATCGGACCACAAACTGTGGATATACCTTTTACGGTGACCATAACTGCAAAGGATGAGTTTGGAAATGTATGTACCAATTTTAACGGAGGAGCAACTCTAAGTGCTGTTAATTCAACAGTTATAGAACCCACAAGCATAACCTTTACATCTGGTGTATGGACAGGTGATGTGAAACTCGGGGAAGCAGGAACTGACGTTCAACTCAAAGTCACTCTTACTACACCGTCAGTGGAATCACTATCCAACACCTTCTCCGTGGCAAAAGGACTGGATCATTTCTTGATATCAACTATAGGAAATCAATCCAAGGGAGTTCCTTTTGAGATAACAATTACTGCCCAGGATGAGGATGGGGCAACCTTTACTTCCTTTACAGGAACTGTGGATGTTACATGTTCTCTGGGGGTTGGTTCAATACTTCCTGTATCCCTTGGTCCATTTGTAAATGGAAGCTTTACAGGAGAGATTACTATTACGAAACCAGGAGAGAATGTTACTATAACAGTTACAGACCCGGTAACTGGAAAAACTGGTACATCAAATGCCTTCAATGTAGTGGGTGATAAACTTGTGTTTAAATCATCACCACAGGTTGTTAATCTTGAAGAGAAGTCTCAGCCAATAATTATTGGCCTTCAGAGCCCTGATGGGAATCCACTGGTTGCTTCAGAGGATATAACAATCAATCTAACTACAACATCTTCAACAGGTGAATTCTCAATAGATGGAGCTACCTGGGGAGTGAATACAATTACATTCCCGTCAGGTTCTAATGAAGCATCCTTCTACTACAAGGATTCAACACCAGGCGCGTGGGATATCACAGTTTCTAGTGAAAATTATGAATCCGCCACACAGAGAATAACAGTTACAGGAACAAATGCCAATGGATCAGGTAGTGTTACCATGACACCAGATTCTGCTCTCACAGGAGATGTTGTAAATATAACATTTACATTCACAGCCACTTACAATCTTTCTGGTGGTGCTGTGAAACTAACCGTGCCTGTTGGATTTCCTAATCCTCAAATAACTCAACCCCAGGGGAATGGATTTGTCTCAGTGATTCCTGAAAATGGGGTCTCCCTTGGCACCATAAATGTGAGTGCTAATTCCCTTATTATAAATATCCAAACTATGGCAAGCGGAAAGAGAATCACGATTAAATATCAAAATGTAACTGTTCCCAATGTTCCAAATGTGTATACGTTTTCTTTTATGACTATGGGAGCAGGAGGAACTTTTGTTCCTATTGCCACTCAGCCTCAGTTTACTGTCGAGAGAGGATTTAGTCTTGAGATACTGTCACTTTCAGTAGAACCACTATCTGCCGGAGTGAATGCTTCTTTTTCTCTTGTTATTAGAGTTGGAACAAGGGGCGCTCTTGATGTATCTGACGATATAAATATCAAATTCCCAACAGGGACACAGATACCGGCAAGTATCCCTTCAGGAATGATAAAGATAAACGATACAGAGCTTACTACATCTCCCATAGTTAATCAATCTTCCAGCACAATAACAATTAAAACACCGGTTCCTATACCAGCTGAGACCACAGCCAAGATTGAAATATCAGCCAATGCTGGGATTGTTAATCCATCTGTTGCAGGAACTTATTCTATAGAGGTAACAACCCTTAAAGAAACAACTCCTGCATCGTTTTCCTTCACTCTTTCACCTCCACCGCCAATACAGAATGTGGAGGTTCAGGTTAAACCACAGAGTGCAGGAAAGGAGGCAGAATATACTATAAACTTCAGAATTTCTATGAATCTTTTAGAAGGAGATAGGATTTATATTAAATTCCCCAACGGAACATACCTTCCATCGGTGATTCAACCAGCAGCTATTGAAATCTCTGGTTTTCCAATTTATCATGAACCTCTCGTAATTGGAAGATTACTTGTAATAATTCTATCTGCACCTCTACCTAAAGGTGATGCATATATATCTATAAGTAAAAGCGCAGGAATAAGGAATCCAGAGATACCCGATAAGTATATACTCTATCTCTATACTTCAAAGGATCTGACAGAAGTTCCATCTTCACCATATGAAATTGTCTCAACTCCAGTAACGGTTATACATGTTAACCCACCTGCTCCTGATGGAATAAATGGATGGTATGTAACAAAACCAAGAATTACCTTTGAGGCAAGAGGTGAGGGTGAAGTTGAAACATACTACTGGTGGGATGATGAAGCACCAAGCTTGTATATAGGAGAGATAACTGCTCCAGAGGGAGAACATATACTCCATTACTACTCAAAGAGCAAAGGTGTTGACAATGCTGAACCTGTAAGAACTAAATCCTTTAAAGTTGATTCCACACCTCCAAAGATAACTATTCTTGAACCTCAGAAAGAATATACAAACAAAGAGAATCTAATCATTTCAGGAATTACCGAACCAGGAATACTTGTTGCATGTTCTGGTTCCAGAACAACATCCAATTCAAAGGGGCAATTTACCCTTAAAGTGAAGTTGTCTCAGGGTCTTAATACCCTCAAAGTTCAAGCTATTGATTCTGCAGGAAACACAGGTGAAGTTACAATTAAGATAACCCTTGATACAGCACCTCCATACCTAAAACTTGATCCATCCTTAAAGAAATGGATGGAGGTTTATGAACCTACTATAACTATAAAGGGAGAAGTGGAGGTTGGTGCAGTCCTTACTATAAATGGCCAACCTGTGAATGTAAATCCTGATGGCACGTTCTCATACACAGTGACTCTTATGGAGGGGAACAATTCAATTCATATTACAGCCACAGACAAAGCTGGAAATTCCACCGATATATATCTCCCAATAAAATATATAAAGAGAACCATTGTTAAGATAAAGATTGGATCAAGAACTGTATATGTTAATGATGAACCTCATGAAATTGAAGCAGCGCCATGGATCGATAAAGAATCTGGAAGAGCTATGGTTCCATTAAGGATAATAGCGGAGGCTTTTGGTGCCACTGTTGAGTATAGATATGTTTCCTATGGAGATGAGAGAGTTTCTATAATATTTAATATGAAGAGGATAGATTTAAGAATTGGAAGTAAAATTGCATACATTGATGGTTTTCCTGTAACTCTTGATGTTGCTCCAGTGATTATCAATGGCAGAACCTTTGTTCCAATAAGATTTGTAATGGAGACATTCGGCGCAAAAGTTGATTGGGATCCATTTACAAGGGAGATTATAATTACTTATCCTGCTCCATAATGAATTTAATTAGAGAGATTTATATATAAATAAAAGGATAAGGAGGTCTTTTTATGAAGAAACTTAAAATTGGTCTGGCTGTAATTCTGGGGCTAATAATTTCTATGGGGTTTCCTGCCACATTTGCATTAAATTTGTATGGTTCTGGTACATGTACAGTTACCCCTACTTCAGTTGTAGCAGGATCTACGGGAAATAATTTTACGTTTACATTTACTGCCAGCGAGAATATGGATAGTGGAGAAATATCAATTACAGTACCTTCTGCTTTCAGCGCTCCACAGAATAGTACTCCAGCAGGAGCAGGATATGTAACTATTAACGCTGGTTCCAGCGGTGTCGCAGGTGATCTTCTTGATAACTTAAATTCTATTTCTGGATGGTATCCTTCAGATTCAGATCTTACAATCTCTTCTGATTCTTCTGTGAAAAAAGAGGGATATTCAATGAGAATAACTATTGACGATGCAGCCTCAGGTGGTGAATATGTGTATTTTAATTACTTCTCGTCCAGAGATTGGAGTGCTTACACAGCTATAGGTTTTTGGATTCACACATCTAAAAATACCTCTTCAGGAGATATACAATTTCTATTATCTGAAAATGCCAATCTTTCAAGTCCATCAGAAACTATAGATCTTCCGGCTCTTTCAGCCAATGTATGGTATTTTATAAGATTATCTTTTACAGGTGCTGGAACTACAAGAGATGCAGTTTTATCTTATGGGTTCAAATATAATAATGACTTCTTTGGAACATCTACTGGATATATAAGATTTGATGAGATTTTCCTTGCTCCTGCCCAAAAACCTGTTATAAGTGGTTCTGATATTAAAATAAGACTTTTTTCCATGCTCATTAATGACACTATTGTCATAGATTACCAAAATGTTACAGCACCTTCATCTGCTGGAACATATACATTTACAACAAAGTCAAGATCCTCATCTTCAGCCACTCTTTCTACAATATCTTCTTCCCCTACAGTTACGGTTCAACAGCAGGTTGCAACAAAACTTGTATTCACAACAGGGCATGCACCAGGTGATTTTTCTCCAATAACTGCAGGAAACTGGACAACTGGTTATATAGAGATTCAGAGACAGGATTCATCTGGGAATCCTGTAACTTCTGGTTCTCTAACTGTGAATCTTTCTACCAGTTCTCCGTATGGAAAGGGAAAATTTGCTCTTGCTGTAGGTGGAGATGCAATAACATCTGTAACAATTCCTGATGGTAGCAGTTCTGCCAGTTTCTACTATTATGATGAATCTGCAGGTACCTGGTCTATAACTGCTTCAGCATCGGGTTTAACTCCTGCAAGTGATTCAATAACGGTGAATCCAGGGCCTCTTTCGCAAATGGTTATAACACTTCCTGGTGAGACTTTTGAAGCTGGTAATGGAAATACAGGTACTCCAGATACTCAAACAGCGGGGACTTCCTTTAATATAACAGTTAGAGCCTGCGATCAATACTTTAATGTAGTTTCAACTTATACAGGTAACCATACTCTTACATTCAGTGGTCCGGGTGCAGCACCTGATGGTACAAATCCTTCATTTGATGGAGACAATACTGCTCCATATCAATCCACCGTGAATTTCACCAACGGTGTATCCGATACCATAACAGTAATATTGTATAAAGCCGAGACTGTAGCAATTCATGTTGAGGATGATAGTGGTCCCCCTGCGTATGTTGGTGATTCTTCTAATTTAACAGTTGAGCCTACAGGTCTTGATCACTTTACTCTAATTTTTCCTTTGACCACTACAAAAATAGCAGGAGAAAGTTTTGTCCTTGAAATTTATCCTGAAGATACATATGATAATCCAGTGAAATTTACAGGCACTGTTGATTTAATCCTCACAGATTCTGTTGGAAATGCAATTTTACCTCCACCAGATCCACTTATATCTCCATCTTCAGTTTCCTTTAATAACGAAACCATGAAGTCAGTTGATATTACAGTGTATCGCTCCAACCATGGGTATGGTGGTGGATTCATGATAAAGGCTGAAAATCATGATGGAGTAGAGGTTGGATATACTACTGCCTTTACAGTAAGGCACAATGAACTTCATCACTTTAGATTTGAGACAATCTCTTCACCTCAACTTCAAGGCATAGCATTTAATATAATAGTCTGGGCAGAGGATCAGTGGGGTAATCCAATGGATGATGTTGCAGGAGCTACACCTTATACAGGAACTGTTGATTTAACATGTTCTCTTGGTGTAGGTTCTGTCACACCCACAACCTTAGACTTTAACGATGCCACTCCAAGCGACGGAGAACATCAAGAGAGTATAACAATAAATTATCCAGGAACAAATGTAACCCTTACAGTCACTGATTCAACCTTAGGGATTACAGGGACATCAAACTCTTTCCCTGTTTATGGAGATCTTGACCATTATGATTTTGATTTAATAGGACC
>QMOO01000042.1 GCA_003648245.1 Caldisericota bacterium | reverse complement strand
GAGGGAAACAATCCATCTTATGGGTCTTATAAAAGTGACTCCATCCCATCTCATACTTTTCTTAAGAGGAATCGAAAGAATTATTTCAGGTAACTTCTCCTCCAATAAATATTTTGTTTCCTTTTTCCCTAGATTTTTATTGAGAAATACATATTCTCCCTGAGTAGTACTCTCTATAGATATATCCTCTATAGTGGCACTATGTTTTGATAGAAAACCCTTTAATGCAGGGGATGGTTCACCATTTTGAGTAAATGCTATTTTTTTAGAAGGTCCTTTAATCTTTATTGTCTTTTCTGTTTGCTCATCAGATACTTTATCCACATAAAAAATTAGTCTTCTCGGTGTAAAGTAAACCTTAATTTCACCATATTCTATTTCTTCCTCGTTAAAGAAATTCTTTAGATTCGTCGCTATTGCTTCAGCAGTTTCTTTAAGAAAGCGAGACGGAATCTCTTCACATCCAATCTCTAAAAAAAAGTCTTTACCCATTGCAAACCTCGTTGTAAAGTTTTGCGCACATATTTGCAATTCCTCTAATTCTATTTATATAATTTGTTCTCTCTGTAACTCCAAAAGCTCTTCTTGCATCAAGAATATTGAAGATGTGGGAACATTTCAGTGCATAATCGTATGCTGGCAAAATTAATCCATCTTCAAGAAGTCTCTTTGCTTCTATTTCAAAAGTGTCAAAAGTATTTTTGAGCATCTTGATATCAGCTTTTTCAAAGGAATATATACAATGTTCTCTTTCTTCCATAAGTCTTAACTCCCCATAAGTATATTTTTTGTTCCACATAATATCAAAAATAGATTTTTTATTTTGCAAAAAAAGCACAATTCTTTCAAGACCATATGTTATCTCTACTGAAACAGGGGATAGATTAATTCCACCTGCTTGCTGAAAATATGTAAATTGAGTTATTTCCATTCCATCAAGCCAGACTTCCCATCCTACTCCCCATGCACCAAGAGTAGGTGCTTCCCAGTTATCTTCAACAAATCTTATATCATGCTCAGCTTCTTTTATCCCAAGCTCTTCAAGACTTCTTATGTAAAGAGGTATAACATCATCTGGTGGTGGTTTTAAGATTACCTGAAATTGATAATGTTTGTAAAGCCTGTTCGGATTTTCTCCGTATCTACCATCTGCTGGTCTTCTTGAAGGTTGAACATAAGCTACCCTCCAGGGTTTTTTACCCAATACACCGAAGAAAGTAAGGGGACTCATTGTTCCAGCCCCTACTTCTATATCGTACCCCTCACCAAGAACACATCCTTCACTATTCCAAAACTCTCTAAGTTTATTTATTACTTCTTGAAAGGTAATCATTGTTTTAGAATTATACTATAAATTTATCTCATTTTAAACAGTTTTTTGTTTTAGATATGTTCTTTTTCGTTCATACTTAACCAGTCAGTTTTGAAATCTTTTATAGCTTTTTCTGACAAGGGATTTAACATTATATCTTTCAACACTTTCATAGGAATAGTTATAGCATCGCTCCCAGCAAGTACGGCTTCTTCGACCTGTTTTACACTTCTAAAGCTTGCTGAAAGAATCTTTGTAGCCAATTTTTCTCTTGTAATAATTTCCTTTGCCTCTCTTACTATCCTTATCCCATCTCCTCCAGATCTTCCTATTCTATCTATATAGGGAATTACGTATTCAGGCTGTAGGGGAAGAGAAACTATTATCTGTGAAAGAGAAAAGATGGATGTAATGGCAATTGGTATATTTTCTTTCTTAAGAACTGGAATTACCTTAAGACCTTCAGATGAGAAGGGAATCTTTAAGACAACTCCTTCTGGATAAAGAGAGAAATACTTAAGCCCTTCTTTATAGATATCCTCTCTGTCTTTGCCTAAAGTTTGAATAAATATCTTTAAATTATTCTTTCTTGTAAGATTTATAAGTTCTTCTATTTTTACTTTCTCTTGGGATATTAAACTTGGATTTGTTGTGATTCCTACTACAAAAGGAAAGTTTTTCAGCCTTGTTACTTCTTTTCTGTTTGCGCTATCGAGAAATATCTCCATATTTCAATTATAATATAAAATTAAGGAGGTGAAGATTGAAATTAAAAGAGATTTACAAAAAGGCAGTTGAGATTGGAATTAAGAATGATCCAAGAGGTTTAGATTTTGTAAAGAAGGAGCTTGAAAAGAGAAAGGAAGAATTTGAAAAAATTCCTGAACCAGAAAAGAAATTCTTCGATAAGGAATCTTTAAGAAATCCTTATGGAGATACAAGAATACTCTTTGGAACAGGAGATGAAGAGATAAAAAGAATCCTTACAGGTGTAGATATTGACACCGGGGAACTTATGCTTGCAAAAAACCTTAACGCAGATCTTGTTATTGCTCATCATCCAAGAGGTATTGGTCTCCTAAATTTATATAATGTCATGAAAATTCAAGAAGAAATAAATCATATTTGGGGCGTTCCAATAAACATCGTTGAGAAACTTATGGGAAAAAGGATTTCAGAAGTAGAAAGGAGTGTACATGCATCAAACGCGTATAGAGCAGTAGATTCGGCAAAACTTTTAAATCTCCCGTTTATGTGCTGCCATACTGCAGCAGACAATTGTGTGAGTACCTTTCTCACTAATCTTATAGAAAAGGAGAAACCAGAGTATATTAAAGACTTAATGGATCTACTATTAACTGTACCTGAATACGAAGAGGCAGAGAAAATGGGCTTTGGTTTAAAAATATATGCTGGAAAAAAAGAATCAAAGGCAGGAAAGATAGTAGTTGATATGACAGGTGGAACAGAAGGAGCAAAAGAGATGATGAAAAGATTATCTGATGCGGGGATCGGGACTATTGTAGGTATGCATTTCTCTGAAGAGCACAGAAAGGAAGCAGAGAAAAACTATATTAATCTAGTTGTAGCCAGTCATATGGCCTCTGATTCTATCGGAATGAATATTATACTTGATGAGATAGAGAAGAATGGTGTTGAAATCATACCATTTTCAGGACTTATAAGAATAAGGAGGTATTAAATGATTCTTTTTTCCTTTTTACCTATAGCACCACCAGGAAAAAAGGAGGGGGACTCAGAAATTTTAGCCGGAACTAAATTTAGTACTATTTCCTGGGTACTGATTGTATCAGGAGGATCTCTTTTAATATATTCTCTTTTCTCTAAGTCAAGAAGGAAACTTATATACCTTTCAGTCTCAATTGTCTTAATAGCGTTAGGGATTATCTTTCTTATCTGGTAGAATTAGTTATACATACTCAAGCCAGCCATACTTATCTTCCTCTCTACCCTCCACTATATCTAAAAATTTCTTTTGAATTGCAAGTGTTATCTCTCCTGCAGTTCCTTTTCCAATAGGTATCTTATCAACACTTCTTATCGGTGTAACCTCTGCAGCAGTTCCAACAAAGAAGAGCTCGTCTGCAACATATATCATCTCTCTTGGAATAAATTCAAACCTTACCTCAAGCCCCATATCTTTTGCTATTTTTATAATTGAGTCTCTTGTTATTCCAACCAGTATAGATGCTGATATAGGTGGTGTAAATAAAATTCTATCTTTTATAAGGAAGATATTTTCTCCACTTCCCTCACTCAAAAAACCAAAATTATCAAGTAAAATACCTTCTTTGAATCCATACTCTGCTGCCTCAAGCCCTACCAGGGATGAATTAAGATAATTTCCGCTTGCTTTAGCCATAGCTGGTATCGTATCTGGAGCAAACTTCCGCCATGATGAAATCATAACATCGAGACCCCTTTTAAACTCCTCCTCACCCAGATATCTTCCAAATTCAAAAGCTATAATAGCTACTTGAATTGGTGAACCTTTTCCTGTAGGACTTATTGTTCCATAACCCCTAAAAACTATAGGTCTTATATAAGCAGACTTTAATTCATTCTTTTTTATGACTTCTTTTGTAGCTTCTTTTAGTTCCTCCAGAGAATATGGAATTTCCATTCTGTAAATTTTTGCAGAGTTGTAGAGCCTTTTTAAGTGATCTGTCAATCTAAAGATTTCAGGACCTCTATTTGTGTTGTAACTTCTTATTCCCTCAAATACACCAGAGCCATAATGAACAACATGGGAAAGAACATGTATTTTTGCATTCCACCATGGAACCATCTTTCCATCCATCCAGATAAGTTTAGCTTCCTTTATAGGCATAACTTCCTCCTTACTTTTCACATTATTTTATAATAATAAGAAAAAAAGTAAACCCTTTTACAGTCCGAAGATTATTTTCTTCTCCCTTGTAAAACTTTCTTCTGAATCTGAGGCATGAACCAGATTTTCAGTAATATCCAGAGAGAAATCACCTCTTATGGAGCCCATCTCTCTTTCAATTGGATCTGTCGCTCCTATAAGAATCCTAAGCATCTTAATTGCATTTTTACCTTCCAATTCTATGGCCAGTATAGGTCCAGAAGTGATATAGCTTATAAGATCATTAAAAAAATCCTTACCTTTGTGTTCGGCATAGAACCTCTCAGCTTTTTCTTTTGAAAGACGTTCAAACTTCATATTAATGATCTTAAATCCTTTAAGCTCTACTCTTTTTATTATTTCTCCTACTAAACCTCTCCTAAAAGCATCCGGTTTTAATATAAGCAAAGTTCTCTCCATTTTTTCCTCCTTGAGTTTAATTATATATGAATCTATAATTAAATTATGAAAAAAAATTTCAAGTTTGTTTATGGACCTGTACCTTCGAGGCGTTTTGGTAGATCTCTGGGGGTTAATCCAATACCACTAAAAACCTGCAACTACTCGTGCGTTTATTGCCAACTTGGTAGAACTAAAAATTTTATAAACGAAAGAAGAAGTTTTTTTAAAAAAGATTTGATACTCTCAGAGATTAAAGAGGCTGTTAATGAGTTTAATAACGAGATTGACTATATTACTTTTGTAGGAGAAGGAGAACCTCTTTTGTCAAAAGATATAGGATATTTAATACAGAAAGTAAGAGAGTTTACAGATATAAAAACAGCACTAATAACGAATGGAGCTTTGCTTATGCATGAAGAAGTAAGAAGAGAAGTTATACCATTTCATGTCATATCACCAACCCTGGATGCAGGATCAGAAGAAATCTTTAGGTTAATAAATAGACCTTTTGAAGGAATTAAGCTCGCTGATATTGTAAATGGATTTATAAACTTAAGGAAAGAATATAAAGGAGAAATATGGATTGAGATAATGCTTGTTAAAGGCTTGAATGATAAAGAGGAAGAATTGTTGAAAATAAAAAATTTTCTTGAAAAAATCTCGCCTGATAAAGTTTATGTGAATGTACCTATAAGACCTCCCGCTGAAGAATGGGTTAAAATACCGAGCGAAAAGGAGATTGAAAAGGCAAAGAGAATTCTTAAAAATGCAATATTTATAAACCTTGAAGAGCAGGGTATATTTGAGGGTAGGGAATTCGGAACTCCTGAAGAAGCAATACTTTTTCTTACACGAAGACATCCACTACGCATAGATCAGATTCTTAAATCAATTAAAGGCTTTGAAAGGGATAAACTATTAAATTCTTTAAACAGGTTGCTTAAGCAAGGACGAGTTAAAAAAATAAAATACAGAGGAAAGGAGTTCTACCTTCCATCTGAGAGTGAGTTTGATTGATTATCTTCTAGAATAGCTATTGCAACAACAATACTTTCTTCATGCGATAGGCTTACATGAAGATTATAATCTGTGGGTTTTGTTATAAGGGGACTGCCATCCGAACTTTTAAGAATTTCAATATCTTTAAACCCTTTTATGTTCAATTTTTCCTTCCCTGCTTTAATTATTGCTTCCTTAATAGCAAATCTTCCTGCATGGTGGGGAATAGGATCATTAAACTCCTTAAATAATTCAATTTCTTTTTGTGTAAGAATCCTTTTCAACAGAGATGGGTTTTCTTTAATTTTTTTTCTAAATCTTTTAATATTTAGAATATCAATTCCTATTCCAATTATCATATATTAATTATAGCTGATTTCAAATTCCTATTTTGTAACAAAACTTATAAAACGCATGTATTCCATGTAAAGGAGGATGTATTATGAAAAAGACAATTTTTGTAGCAATTTTGATCATTGGAATAATTCTCATAGAGGGGTGTATTGGAGATATTCCTGAAAACTTCAATAGAAAAAACACATCCAGTCCTTTTGGTATAGCTTTTGGGGAAGGATCAAAGAACCTCGATAATTTTATGGATTATATACATGATCTTGGAGTGAATAGAACAAAGGTTTCTTTTTACTGGAGTGAAATTGAACCCAGTGAAGGTGTATATAACTGGGAAAGAGTGGATGAGTATTTAAATCAAATTGGTCCAGATGATAAAGCTCTATTGAACATCTTCACAGATGGTTGGTGCACAAACAATGAATCTCGTAAGGGTTCAACACTTAAATGTAAAGAGTGCGAGGAAAAATACAGAGAATTCATTGTAAATCTGGTAAAGCATACTGGTGGAAAAATCACCTATTGGCAAAGAGATACTGAACCTGCATCAGTTCACCATTTTCCAAAAGACAAAGCTAAAGAGTATGTTGAGATTCAGAAGATATTCTATGAAGCAGTAAAATCTGTTCAGCCAGATGCCATCGTAATTGGTGTTAATAACAATGGTGAGTTTAAACGTGGAGCACCAACAAATAGGAAATTCTTTGAGTATGTTGTTGAAAACATGAGGGATTACTTTGATATATTAGACATTCGTTTATATAAGGATATGTACGACATTCCTCTAAGAGTAAAGTGGTTTAGAGATGAGATGTTAAAAAATGGATATGAAAAGCCTATTGTAACTACGGAATTTGGTGGCCCAGATCCAAGAGAATTTTCTGATGATTTTAAAAAGTTTCTAAACGACACAAAGATCACATTTGAAGAGATGGTAAAAAGTGGAGAATTAGAGCTCACAGAAGAACAATTAGAGGAGATAAAAGAAACAGGTATAGTTCCATATAAAATCTTGAAGTTTGTCTATGAAAAAATGAGGAAGAATGAATTAATTCCTCCTCAGATAGATATGTTTCTTCCAGATACTTCCAAAGAGCTGGAGGAAAAAAGAAACAGAATACACTTTAAGGATTTGATACAGAGGCATATAATTATTCTTTCTACCGGCATAAGGGAAATGTGGTATTGGAACCTTAAATCTTCAGGAACAGATATTATCTTCGGAAAAATGCGCTTAATGAACCCTCGTGGATGGAAGAAATTACCCTCTTACTTTTGTTATCAGAGAATGATTCACCATATTGGCAATGTTGGAAATGTAGAAAGATTAAAAACAGATAACAAAGACATTTATTTGTTCAAATTGACCATGGATGATGGAAGTATAAAATATGTAGTGTGGGAGAGGAGAGACCCCTTTTATGGAGAAAACGAACCTAAAACTTTTTTTGAAATGAATATAGGATGGAATAAAGTAAAAGTTATAGATGCATTTGGAAAAGAAAGTATGAAATTTACTAATAACGGTATTTTATCTATAAATATCGACGATACGCCTTTATATATAGAGGAGGCTGATTAAAACAGAGAAATTGATTTTTAACTTTCAGGTAGAATAATTCATAGGCTGAGCTGTAAGAACTGTAATTAGTAATTGATTTATTGTTGACAATGGTAAAATTTTTGTAATATAATAAGGATGTTAGGGCCCGTAGCTCAACGGTAGAGCAGGTGGCTCATAACCACCGGGTTCTAGGTTCGAATCCTAGCGGGCCCACCAAAGGAAAAATAATGCAAATGCTAAAAAGTCATGTTGTTCTTCTCTACAAATTGCAAAGAATAGATAATGAAATTTTTTTAATTGAAAACAGGAACATAGAAAGAGAGATTAAAAAAATTCAGGAAGAGTTGGAGGAATTTGAGAACGATATAAAATCCTTCTCTAATGAAATAAGGGAAAAAGAGATCGAGGCGAAGAATATTGGGGCTGAGATAGAAGAGCTTAATAAAAAAGAAGAGAAGCTCAAAGATTCTCTTTCAGGAAGGAAAGTTTCAGAAAAGCAGGTTCATGCAACTCAAATAGAAATAAAAACAATTGCTAGAAAAAGAGGGAGACTCGAGGAAAATTTAATAAAAACAATTGACTGGATTGAGGATGCTAAAAAAAAGCTTGCTCAGTTAAAAATTGATTTTGAGGAGAAGAAGATAGAGTCAGAGAAGGATGAAAAACAAATCCTGGAAGAAGCTCAGAAAAGTAAAAATAAACTTCAAGAGCTTAAAGATAAAAGAGAGAGCCTTTTAAAAAAGATACCAGAACCTGCTCTTTCTTTTTACCGTAAGAATTTCTTAAGATTCAGAAGAAAACCTGTATCAATTGTCTACGATAGAAAATGTACAGAATGTGGAATAGTCTTACCAACAAGAATCACATCCATATTGAAAAATACTCAATTTTCAGTAACATGCGAGAATTGTAATCGATTGCTATTAAGAAAGGAAGATTTAGAGAGTGATTCTTAATATTGCTTTCAACTTTTTGCTTGGAGCAATAGTTGGTAGCTTCTTAAATGCTCTCATCTATAGAATTCCAAGAAAAATATCCATCTATAAAAAAAGATCTTTTTGTCCTAAATGTAATCATCAACTGGCATGGTATGATCTTATTCCTATTTTATCCTATATACTTCTCAGAGGAAAATGTCGATATTGCGGTAGCAAAATTTCACCAAAATACCTTATTGTGGAACTTATAACCGCCTTCTATTTTTCCTTTAGTTTTCTGATGTTTGGCTATTCTGTTTTTTACAT
>QMOO01000041.1 GCA_003648245.1 Caldisericota bacterium | reverse complement strand
CTTTATAACAGAGAAATTATTTAAACTTCTTCCGGTTAAAGAGAAAAGCATCATGGTTTCTTCATATCCAGAAGCAAATAACTTTATTAGAGATGAAAATATTGAGGATGAATTTAATGAATTCATGGAGATAACAAGAAGCATAAGAAATTTAAAGAGCATACTTAATATTCCTGTTAGGAAGAAAGAAAAAGTTTTTATAAAGTTCTCTAACAAAAAGCTTGAATATTGGAAAAAATATATTGAATATCTATCTGCCTCTGAAATAATCCCAGAGGAGATGAGCAATTTAAAAAGGATAAGCGATGCTGTACTCGGGAATGAGGTATACCTATATTTAAATGAAGATTTTCCAATCGAAGAGAGCATAAAAAATCTAAAGAAAAATATAGAAAAACTTGAGAAAGAAATAAATACTTTAACCTCAAGGCTGTCGAATTCTCATTTCAGGGATAAAGCCCCAAGGAATGTGGTGAAAGAAAGTGAATCAAAATTAAAAGAGGATGTTAACACTTTGAAACTACTCAAAAAACATCTTGGAGAGCTTGAGGGTTAATGTTTTCTTATGTAGAAGCTCTGGATTTTCTTGGTGCAAGAAAGAGAAGAACCATAAAACCGGGGCTTGACAGGATAAAACTTCTTCTTGAAATTCTTGGAAATCCAGAGAAGGGAAAGAGGGTTATTCATGTTGCAGGAACAAAGGGTAAAGGATCCACATGTGTCTTTATATCCCGCTTACTTTCACATCATGGATATAAAGTTGGACTTTTTTTGTCTCCCCATCTTCAATGCTTTAGAGAGAGAATATCCATAAATGGTAGTTTCATACCTGCAGGGGAGTTTGGAGAATACATATGGGATATTAAAAATATATATGAGAAGAAAGAGGAATTTAACGAAATTGGTGAACCTACCCTATTTGAGATTTTAACAGCTATTTCTTTTCACTATTTCCACAAAAATAATGTGGATTTTGTTGTTCTTGAGACAGGTCTTGGGGGAAGACTTGATGCAACAAATGTAGTGCTTAATCCATTGACCTCTATTATAACTCCCATAGGTCTTGACCACATGAATATTCTCGGAGATACCATAGAAAAAATCTCCTTTGAAAAAGCTGGAATAATAAAGAAGAAAAGACCAGTTATTCTCTCAAAGCAGGAGAAAAAAGCGCTCAAAGTGATTATAGATAAAGGGAGAGAGTGTGATTCAAAAATATATATGGAGGGAAGAGATTTCTCAAGTAAAATACTCAAGATGGATAAAAGTGGAACTATATTTACATACAAATCTCAGAAAAATTTTTTTGACAATTTAAAGATAAAGATGCTTGGTGAGTATCAGGTGATGAACAGCTCTCTTGCAATAAAAACCCTAGAGGTTCTTGAAGATTCAGATTTAATAAAGATAAGTGAAAGTAAAATCAGAGAAGCTTTAGAGGATGCATTTATCCCTGGAAGAGGAGAAATAATTAATGAAGGTGGAAGAACCTACCTTCTTGATGGGGCTCATAACGAAATTTCAATGAGAGAAGTTAAAAAATTTTTACAACAATACTTTGGTTGTGGTAAAATAAATTTGATTTTTGGAATTTTAAAGGACAAGAACATTGAAAGAGTGCTGGAGATGATACTTCCTTGTGCAGAAAAAGTTATTTTTACAGCACCAAGTGGGGTAAGGGAGAGGAGAACTCCTCCAGATTATCTATTAAATCTTGCAAAGAGGATGTTTCCTTTTAAAGAGATGAGAGCTTCAAAAAATGTAATTGAAGCTTTCAGGATAGCAGATGGGTTTTTTTCAGTTGAACCAGTGGTTATAACTGGGTCTTTTTATATTGTAGGAGAAGCAAGGTCTATACTTAAAAGATACTACTTTACTTAAAGGAGGTTAATGTGGGAAACGAAATTACTGGGGATATCTTCTCTTCTCTTGGGAGGCTTTCGGCTCTCTTTTATATTTCTTTTACCATTCTCGTGATTCTTATCGCTTATTGGACCTATCAAGACGCAAGAAAGAGAGGTTTTGGTCCATATTTCTGGCTTATTCTAATAATAATAACAGGCATTGTTTTTCCATATGCCTACTATTTAATAAGAAGAGCCAACTGGGTCTTTCTTTCTATTTCAATTCCATCTGGTGGTATAATCCCCTGGCTTATTTATCTTCTTGTGAGACCACCCTGGACGAAGGAAGAGCTTGAAATAGAAAATCTAGAAAGGGAGGCTCTTAATCTAGAAAGAGAGTACTGGGCGTACCTCCTTTCAAAAGAAAGATTGAAGTGTCCAAACTGTGGAGCTCCCATTAAAGAAAATTGGCTTGTATGTCCCTATTGCCATACAAGATTAAAAAAAGAGTGTGTTTACTGTGGTAAACCTCTTGAATTAGACTGGGATATTTGTCCTTACTGCGGCCATGAACAACTAAAGGAGGAAAAACCGAAATGAGGATTTTAACCTTTAGGAAAGGAGGTGTTCACCCTCCAGAGAGTAAATTTACAAAGGATAAACGAATTGAAACTATGGAGGAGGTAGAAGAAGTTCTTGTTCCTTTACATCAGCATACAGGAGCACCAGCTCAACCGCTTGTAAAACCAAAGGATACGGTTAAGAAGGGCCAAAAAATTGGTGATAGTGATGCAAAAGTTACTTCTCCTGTTCATTCTCCAATTTCTGGAGAGGTTGTGAAGTTGGTTGAAACTACTCTTCCCAATAGTAGAAAATCTGTGGCTGTGCTTATTAAAAACGATCACGAAGAAATATGGGATGACAGTGTTAAACCTCGTAACGATGTTGATTCACTTTCGAGAGAAGACCTCCTTAAAATAATTAGAGAGGCTGGAATTGTGGGATTGGGAGGTGCTGCTTTTCCCACACACATAAAACTTATGCCTCCGCCTAACTTCCCTGTGGATACTCTTATTATAAACGGTGCAGAATGTGAACCATATCTTACAGGAGACTACAGGTTAATGCTTGAAGAAGGAGAAAGTGTAATTAAAGGGGTAGAGATCCTTACAAGGATTCTTGGTGTTAAGAAAACTTTTATAGGTGTTGAAGAAAATAAATCTGACGCTGCTGTCTCTCTTGATAAAATTGTCCACAGTATGGGGCTTGATAAAGATATAGAAGTGGTTCTCCTCAGAACGAAATACCCACAAGGTTCAGAAAAACATCTCATTAAGGCTATAACTGGTAGAGAAGTTCCCTCAGGAGGCTTACCCTTCCATGTTGGTTGCATAGTTCAGAATGTTGGAACAACTTATGCCATAAAGAGGGCTGTATACGATGGCGTTCCCCTGATTGAGAGAGTTATTACTGTTTCTGGTTCTGGTGTTATGGAACCAAAGAATTTAAAGGTCAGGATAGGAACCATTGCATCACATGTAATAGAATTTTGTGGTGGAGCCCGGGAGAATATAAAAAAGATAATATTTGGTGGTCCAATGATGGGTTTTTCTGCTTACACTCTTGATTTACCAGTTATAAAAGGAACGTCTGGAATACTTTTATTCACAGATCAGGAATTAATAGAATACGAAGAGTACCCCTGTATAAGATGTGGGAGATGTGTCGATGCTTGCCCTATGGGTCTAATGCCGCTTTTTATAGATGGATATTCAAGAATGGGAGATTTTGATAAAGCAGAGGAGTTTAGAGCTCTTGATTGTATTGAATGTGGAAGTTGCGCCTATGTATGTCCTTCCAAGAGACACCTTGTTCAGTCCATAAGAATGGCAAAAACGGAAATCATCAAGAAGAGAAAGGCGGTGAGAAAATGAAGGATAATAAAAAGGAAGAAACCAGGAAATTGAAAGTTATAGTCTCATCCTCCCCTCATATAAAAGATCCTTTAACTACACACGCAATAATGCGTCTTGTTTTTATTGCTCTCCTTCCTGCTGCTATTTGGGGAGTATATGAATTTGGTCTGTATGCCGGGCTTATACTCGTAACAAGCATTGTTACTGCAATTTTATCTGAATATTTATTTGAAATCCTGACAAAGAAAGAGATCACAATATCTGACGGAAGCGCTGCTTTAACGGGATTGTTGTTTGGCATGATAATTTCTCCAACAACTCCTTTATGGATGGTTATTATAGGATCCTCCTCAGCTATTATAATTGCAAAGCAATTTTTTGGTGGTCTGGGTTCAAATTTCTTAAATCCTGCCCTTTTTGGAAGGGCAGTTGTGTTCTTATCATGGACCGGTTTACTTAATCGATGGCTCAAACCAGGATTTAACTTTTTTTATTTTGTTTCAGGAACTCAAAATCTTGTTACTACAGCTACGCCTCTTGATCTGTTCAGACTTCATCAATTAAATATAACCCCTTCTCTTTACTCTGATCTCTTCTTTGGAAGGATTGGTGGTTCCATTGGAGAGACATCAAAACTACTTCTTCTTATAGGTGTTGTTTTTCTGTTGTTAATCAGAAGGGATATAATTGACCTTAAAATCCCTATTACATTTATAGGTACCGTCGCTATTCTTGCTCTTTTATTTAAACAGGATGTACTGTTCCATCTACTTTCAGGTGGGTTGATAATAGGTGCCTTCTTTATGGCAACTGACTATGTAACAAGCCCTGTTACACCTCTGGGCCGGGTTATCTTTGGCATAGGTGCCGGTGTAGTCACTTTTGTTATAAGAAACTGGGGAATTTACCCTGAAGGGGTCTCTTTTGGCATTTTATCCATGAATGTACTCACACCACTCTTTGATAAATTTCTACCGAGGGTATTTGGGACAGGAGGAAAAAAATGAGGGATATTATAAAAAATGCTCTCATAATAACACTTGTGGCAATTATTGGTTCAGGTATACTGGGCTGGGTTTACTCTTTTACATCTCCTGAAATTCAGAAGCAAAAGGAGAGGTCATTAAGAGAGGGTATAAAAACTATTTTTTCAAATGAGGAAACTTTTAAGGAGCTTGAAGATTTTCGAGATACGGAGCTTTCGGACGGTATAAAGGTGCTTAATGTGTATAAAGTTAAAAATAAGGATGGAAGTGAAGGGTATGTTTTCCATGCATTGTTCCCCGGATATGGTGGGAAGATTGAATCCTTAATCGGGTATGAGGATGATGTTTGTAGTGGAATAATAATACTTGAGCATGCAGAGACTCCAGGATTGGGTGCAAAGATTACAACAGATGAGTTTAGAAAACAATTTGTAAATAAACCGCTGTCTGATCCATTTGTACCAAAGAAAGATGTGGTTGCAATCACAGGTGCCACTGTATCTTCAAGATCTGTATCCAGTGCCATAAAGAAAATTGCTGAATTTTACAGGGAAGAAGTAAAAGGAGGAAAGTAAGATGGAAGAACTCTGGAAAGAATTTAAAAAAGGCTTGTTCTTACAGAATCCTGTTTTAATACTTATGGTTGGATTGTGCTCTGTTCTTGCAGTCTCTACCACTGTGGAAAATGCTATAGGAATGACACTGGGTTTTTCCTTTGTTCTTATAACAAGTGAGCTTATTGTTTCTGCCATAAGGAAATTAATTCCGAATCACTTAAGGATTCCCATATTTCTTGTAGCCATCGCTGGTTCAACAACAGTGGTAGATCTTGTAATGAAAGCCTATTCACCTACACTTTCCAAGTCCTTAGGAATATTTATTCCATTGATAGTTGTTAACTGCATCGTCCTTGCGAGAGTGGAGGCGTTTGCCTATAAAAAATCAATTCTCGTTACACTTTTTGATGCATTGGGCATGTCTGTAGGATATGGTATTGCTATAATTGCTCTTGCTGCTGTAAGAGAAATATTGGGAAGCGGAACATTTCTTGGTTATAGAGTTTTTCCTCAGGGTTTCAAACCTGCAGGTATAATACTTCTACCTCCAGGTGCCTTTATTATACTTGGAATTTATATAGCAGTGCTTAGAGGTTATATAGGGAGGAAGTCATGAGTGTTACTACTCTTATAAAGATTTTCATAGCAGCAATGATAGTTGACAATATGGTTTTCATTAGATACCTGGGGATGTGTCCCTATGTTGGTGTTACAGGGGATATGGATTCTGCTACCGGTATGGGATTTGCAGTTATCTTTGTTACAACACTTGCTACAGTTGTTACATGGATAGTTTACCACTACTTTATGACAGGTCTTGAGTTTTTGGAGATACTTGTTTTTATTTTTACCATCGCCTCTTTAGTTCAGCTTGTCGAAATTTATCTAAAGAAGAATGTGCCAGCATTATACAAATCTCTTGGTATTTATCTTCCGCTTATAACCACAAACTGTTCCATTCTTGCTATTACATTTATAAATATAGATAAGAGCTATAATTTTGTTGAGAGTCTTCTCTTTGCTTTTGGTGCTTCAGGTGGTTTTGCTATAGCTCTTATAATACTTGCTGGTGTAAGAGAAAGATTAAGATTTTCTAATGTGCCAAAATTCCTTAAAGGCTATCCTATTGTATTTATATCCATTGGACTTATAGCTGTTGCTTTTCTTGGATTTAAGGGACTTATAAAATAGGAGGAAGAGATGGATATAGTGGTTAGAGCAATAATACTTATGGGAATAATAGCTTTTTTAGCTGGAATGAGCCTCTCTTGGTTCAATGAAATATTTAAAGTAAAAAGAGATAAGAAGTTTGAGGAGATAGTTGAATTACTGGGCGGAGCTAACTGTGGCGCATGTGGATATCCTGGATGTGATGCTTTTGCTGAAGCTGTACTTAAAGGTGAAAATCCCAGTAAATGCACAGTAGCGCCTCCAGAGAATATAAAGAAAATAGGGGAGCTGGTGGGACTTTCTGTCTCTGCAGAGAAAAAGAAACCTGTCCTTCTCTGCGTAGGTGGAATTGGGGTTGAAAAGATTAGAGCAGAGTATGAAGGTCTGAGTGACTGTAGAGCAGTTCCATTTGCTTTTAATGGTGAAAAAGCATGCGAGTTTGGATGTGTTGGACTCGGAACATGTGAGAGAGCGTGTCCGTTTGATGCTATTAAGATGGTGGACGGATTACCTATTTTTGATTATGAAAAATGTACAGGTTGTGGGATATGCGCAGAGGTTTGCCCGAGAAATGTAATAGCTATGGTTCCATGGAATGAATCAGGACTTGTAAAGTGTAATAGTCCGAGAAAGGGAATTGAAGTAAGGAAAGAGTGTGGAAGAGGGTGCATAAAATGCGGTATATGTATAAAGGTATGTCCTGAAAAGGCAATTACATGGGGAGATAATAAGTTACCTGTGGTGGATATGAGTAAGTGTACTTTGTGTGGTTTATGTGTTGAGAAGTGTCCAACCAAAGTTATGAGAATAGAGAGAGGAGAGGTTTTATTGGATCTTGATGTAAATCCGAATCTGGAGGTGAAAATTTAAGACTTTACAAAACATGATAGTTAAATATAATGAAATTGTGAGAAAAATAATAATAATTTTAATTTTGGTTTTAGTTTTTTTACCCACCCATCTTTCTGCAGCCAATGGGTATAAGAAAGATATTGTAATAAAAGAGACCGGGGGATTAAAAAGGAATCCAAGTTTTATAACCCTCACCGTTGAAGATCCTAATCTTTCAAACGATGACTATATTCTTGTTGATAAGGATACAAAGAAGGAGATACCATTCTATGTTGTTGAGAAAGAGAAAGGTAAGATTAAAATAAGATTCAAGTTGAATCTTGATAGGGGAGAAGAGAAACATCTTGAATTTAGATTCTCCACAGGAGAGAAAAGATCTATCTTGCCAGAAAAAGATTTTTCCTTTGTAAATTACATAGGTACTGAATTTTACGGTATCTCTTTTGAGAAGATTTACCTTATTGCGCTTAAGGATAGCGATGTGAAGGTTACCAATAAAGATGGAAAGCTTCTTTTCTCAGGAAAGATTAAATATGGTCACTATGAAAGGATAGATCTTGCCTCACCCCAGTCTTTCCATGTGGTTTCTAATGGTCCCCTGATGGTGACTGTATCCTCTATAGGAAAACCTGGTAAGAATTTACCTGAAGATAAAAGTGATGACGACATAACGTCTATTATCGGAACTGAGGGGTTCTTCTTTACACATTCAGATATTTTCGTTACCAGTTTGTTTGATAATAATTTTGTAAGGGTAGAAGATAGTGGGGGAGAGTTAATATACAAAGGTACATTAAAAGCAGGAGAAACGTTCAAAAAACTTGGTCTTTATCCATCCCTTTTGTACTACAAAGCAGATAAGCCAGTTTTAATCCAGTATGGAAAGTTTGATGATTCTAGTTTTACAGTGATTACTCCCTATCTGGGGTTTTTATATGGTTATTCCTTTGGTGAAGTCGGGATATTTTCTTTTGAGAACAATACTAATGTTTTATTTAAAGGTGATGGTAAAACAGAGAAATTTAACCTTAACTCCAAAGAGTTTAAACTTATAAGTTATGAAGGCACTTTTGAGGTAAATGCAGATAAACCTATTATTATATACTCACTTGGTAAGTCTTCCAACTTTGGGGGAGAAGAGATACCTACTCATTTGGGTTTCTCCTCTTCAACAAAATTTGATTTTGTCACAGGAAAAATCTCGTTTAAATATTCTAAAGGTCACAAAAGGCTTATAAATGTATTGTCTCCAGAGGGGAACAACTCCGTGGAGATTAATGGTAAAGTTATAAAACCTGTTAAAGTAACTCTTCCATCCCTTGGCATTGCCCAAGGAGAGAGTAATGAAACAGTTTCTTTAATAAATGTTTCTTCTAAGATCCCCGTTATGGTGTTTGAGACCTCAAATCATACCAATAGGGAAATCTTCTTTAATTTAATACCAGTAGAAGAT
>QMOO01000040.1 GCA_003648245.1 Caldisericota bacterium | reverse complement strand
GTCTCAAGGTCCCTCATCTCACCCACAAGTATAACATCTGGATCTTCTCTTAAAACACTTCTAAGTGCCTTTGGAAAACTTCTTGTGTCAGATCCAAGTTCTCTTTGCACCACTATACTCTTTTTGTGTTTATGTAGATACTCTATGGGGTCTTCAATGGTGATTATATGAACACTTCTCGTTGAGTTTATTTTGTCTATAACAGATGCAAGAGTTGTGGACTTTCCGCTTCCAGTAGCACCTGTTACAAGAACAAAACCTTTCTCTAAATCCACAACTTTGTTTATAGCTTTTGGAAGTCCAAGCTGTTCAAAGGTCGGGATTTCCCAGGGTATAACTCTAAAAGCAGCGGCAACAGTTTGTCTCTGCTTGAAAACATTTACCCTGAATCTTCCAACCCCGGATATACCGAAAGAGAAATCTATTTCCCAGTCTTCCCTGAATTTCTCCTTTTGTTCATCGTTCATTATCGGGTAGACAAGCTCCTCTACTTCTTCAGATGTAAGGGGGTCTGATTTTAAAGGGACAAGTCTCTTTTTGATTCTAAAGACAGGTGGTAGGCCCGCTGTAAGGTGTAAGTCAGAAGCGTCTTTTTTCTTGCATACATTTAAAAGGTCTTGAAGATTGTATTTCATCCTTCCATTACCTCCACAGTTGATATAACTCTTAATACTTCTTCAAGGGTGGTTATACCTTTGCGTGCCTTATCAAGTGCATCCTGTAGAAGTGTTTTCGTCCCATTCTTCACAGCATACTCTTTTATTTCTGTGGATGATGCTCTCTTAAGAATCATCTCTCTTATGTTGTCATCTATCTTTAAAATCTCCTGAACTGCTATTCTTCCTTTGTATCCTGTATTATTACATATAGGACACCCCTCTCCCTTGTAGAAGGTTATATCTTCATCCTCAATTCCAAGTTGCTCAAGCATGTATCTACTTGGTTTAATCTCTTTTTTACAGTTGTTGCATATCTTTCTTACCAATCTCTGGGCAGTAACTCCAATGAGGGCAGATGCTATAAGGTATGGTTCTATCCCCATGTCGATAAGTCTCGTAGGTGCAGAGAAGGAGTCATTTGTGTGGAGGGTGGAGAAAACAAGGTGTCCTGTTAAAGCTGCCTCCATGGCTATTTGAGCAGTTTCTCTATCTCTTATCTCTCCAACAAGAATTATATCCGGGTCCTGTCTCAAGAAGGATCTTAAAGCATTGGCAAAGGTCAATCCAATTTTAGGGTTAACCTGAAGCTGTGTTATTCCATCAAGTTGATATTCTACAGGATCTTCAGCGGTGAGAATGTTAACTTTTGGTGAGTTGAGAATCCTTAACACTGCATAAAGAGTTGTTGACTTACCAGAGCCGGTTGGACCAGTGATAAGTATCATTCCATAAGGCTGGGTAATCAATGATTTGAATATGGTTAAACTATCCTCGGAGAATCCAAGTCTCTCTAAGGGAATGAGAGATCTTTCCTTGTCAAGGATTCTCATCACAACCTTTTCTCCAAATATTGCTGGAAGAATGGAAATTCTTAAGTCTATCTCCCTTCCCCTAAATTTTATGTTGATTCTTCCATCCTGAGGTCTTCTTCTCTCGGCAATGTCAAGATTTGCCATAATTTTTACCCTTGAAACAAGTCCGGGCTGGATGTTTTTGGGTAGAGACATGGCATCATTTAAAACTCCGTCTATTCTATACCTTACCCTTACCGATCTTTTCTGAGGTTCAATGTGAATATCTGAAGCCCGGGATATAATTGCTTCAGTTATTATCTGATTCATCAGTCTTATGATAGGTGCTGTCTCTGCTAAACTTCTCGCTTCATCAATGGAAAGTTCGGTTCCCTCTTCTTCAGTTTCAACTTCCACACCGCCTGTCATTTCCATAACTGCTTCTTTTACAGTTTTCTCCATGGAGTAGTATTTTTCAATATTTCCTATGATGGATTCTTTTGATGCTACATATATCTTTACATTGTTCAGGTAATTTCTCAGAAAGTCAATAGCAAAAATGTTTGTTGGATCAGAAATAGCAACCATGATCTCGCCTTCTTCAGTTCTTCCAAAAGGTATAACTTCAAATCTTCTGGCTATTTCTTCACTTATAAGATGTACAGTTTCTTTGTCTATTTCAACGGTGGAAAGATCAATGTATGGATAACCCCACTGCTTTGCTATAATTTTGGCAAGGGTTTCTTCATCTATTGACCCCAATCTCTTCAGTATATCCAGAAGCCTTTCCCCTGTTTTTTTCTGCTCCTCGAGGGCTTCTTTGAGCTGCTCCTCAGTAATGATTCCACTGGAGACAAGCATATTACCTATAAGGTCATTTCTACCCATACCAAAATTATATCACAGTATATTTTTTTCTAAAAAGAGATTCAAAAAACCTTGTTATCTTTGTCAAAAAGAAATCTTTTGATCTATCTTTTGGTTCAACCAGAATTGTGTGGCACCCAAGTAGATTGCCTCCAAGAATATCTGTAAAAATCTGATCTCCAATTACAATGGTCTTCTCCTTTTTAGTCTTAAGCATCTTTATAAGTTTTTTAAACGAGAAAGGCAAAGGTTTGAATCCTCTACCTATGGAAGGGAAACCAAATCTCTTCTCTATGAATTTCACCCTGTTTTTATAATTATTTGATATAACTCCTATCTTAAAGTGCTTTCTTGCATATTCTATCCACTTTAAAACATCTTCCTCTATATACTCGCTTCCCCTTGTTACCAGCGTATTATCAAGATCAATAATAAGTGCATCGAAGGTATCTACATATTTTTTTAGGTCTATATCTTCTATTCTTTTAAAGGATTCCTTTGGTTTCAGGAGCTTAAGCATTTCCTATCTCTAATGGTTCGTAAATTATAGGAATGTATTTAGCAACCTGTGTGAGAAAGTCAGTAATTTCTGGAAGAAAACTCTCATCAAAGGAAACATCCATAACACCAAGATTGTTGTTAACAAAGGTAAAAAGTATCATTGCCTCTCCCTCTAAAGATTCAAGCAAACTCTGAACAAAACCTATTTCTTCCTTTGGAAAGTACATTCTGATGGTAAATTCCTTCATGCTATCTCCTTTAATAATTCTTTTATCCTTCCAACTATCATATCCACAGCAACAATGTTGAATCCACCCTCCGGGATGATGATATCTGCAAATCTTTTTGTTGGTTCAACAAACTGAATGTGCATGGGTCTAACTATTTCAAGATATTGAGCAACGACTGAATCAAGAGACCTCCCCCTCTCTTTTATATCCCTTAAGAGTCTTCTTATAAATCTTACATCTGGATCAGTATCCACATATATCTTTATGTCCATCAGTCTCCTCAATCCTTCATCAAAGAGGGAGAGTATTCCCTCAATTATAATTATCTTTTTGGGTTCTATTTTCTGCGTTTCTTTAAGTCTTACGTATTCCACGAAGGAGTATACAGGTTTTTCTATGCTTTTCCCCTGTACAAGTTTTTTTAGGTGGTTTATAAGTAGTGGAAAATCAAATGCATCCGGATGATCGTAATTTATTTTTACTCTTTCCTCAAAAGGAATATGAGAGTGATCTTTATAATAGGAATCCATGTCAAGTATAAGTATATCCTCTCCCACCTTTTCCTTTATTTTTAAAGCAACGGTGGTTTTTCCCGACCCCGAACCTCCTGCAATACCAATGAGTATGTTTTTTTTCATGGCATCACCTTTCTTATATTTTTTAAATGCTCATCATATGTTTCTGCAAAAAGATGGGTTCCATCTCCCTTTGCCACAAAGTAAAGGAAGTCTGTTTTAGCTGGATGTATCACAGCTTCTATGGATTTGACAGATGGATTACATATAGGTGTTGGGGGAAGTCCTGCATATTTATATGTGTTATAGGGGGAGTCAATTTCAAGCTCTTTGGATGTAAGAGTATACCCGGCATCAGGTAAAACATACTTTAATGTTGGGTCTGCCTGAAGTTTCATTCCCAGTTTTAACCTGTTTATAAAAACTGAGGCAATTATCTTCCTTTCTTCGTCTATCTGAGCTTCTTTTTCCACAATTGATGCCAGTATGAGAACCTCATAATTTGAAAGATCCCCTTTGTATTCCTTAAAAAGGTGACTACACTTTGACTTAAAATTTTCAAGCATCATTTTTATATCCTTTTCCACCTTCTCTCTTTCAAAGAAATAGGTGTCAGGATATAAAAAACCTTCAAGGGTACCTACTCCATCAAAAATATAGTCTCTATACTTGTCTATATTGGATACCTCCCTCTCAAAATCTTCCTTTGAGCATATTTTGTTTTTGATAAAAGCTTCCTCAATCTCCCTTAATGTGTAACCTTCTGGTATTGTCACTTTCACATAAGGGGGAATTCCTCCCTCTGTAAATTTAAGTAGCACTTCTCTTAAATCCATTTTTTTATCAAAGGTATATATACCAGACTTTAAATCCTTATCAATTTTGTAGTATTTGGACAGAAGCACAAATAAGGTTTTATTTTTAATCAGACTATTGTCATAGGCAATTTCTGCTATTTGCTGAACTGTGGAATTTTCGGGCACAGTTATCTTTGTAGGTTTAAAAGTTTCCGGAGGGAGCATTTCTTCATAGGCATAGAAGCCTATTGCAATGATTAGTACTGAAACAAATAAAGCAAATAGAAAAATCTTTAAGATTTTCACCTTAGTCTCTCCAGATAGCTATTTAAAATTATTATAGCAGAAGATGTATCGTCATCTAAAACCTTTTTTCTTCCCTTCTTTCTTTTCTCCTTTGATTTTTTGATTGGGGTGTTTGCTATCTTGGTTGTAAACCTTTCATCTACAAGTTCAACCTTTATTTTAAGTGTGGTCTCAATCTTTTCTTTCACTTTTAGAATCTTCTCTGCCTGTTTCCCAACCTCTCCAGATAAACTTAAAGGAAAGCCAAGAACTATTAATTCCACATTAAATCTATCGACCATTTCCCTTAATTTCTCTATCTTCTCCTTCTCTTCTCCATAAAAGACACCAACGCCTCTGGCAATAATGTTCATTGGATCTGATATGGCAACACCCATTTTTTTATCTCCCCAATCAATTCCTAAAATTCTCACTGAAGCACCTCTACATCTATGGTGTAATTTACATCCCTATAACTTTGAGATGATTTAACATGCAACAATACTTTAGGCGGCAATTCTTCTCTCTATTTCCTTTCTAAGAATTTCTTCTATGCCTTTTGAATTGTTGACTCTTCCCCGTGCATTGTTGTCTCTTCCCCCTCCCTTTACACCCATGGAGGTTTTTAGATAATCCATGAGACTCTTTGCTGTAATTGTTTCCTTTATAGAGTCTGAAACAAAGATACTTATATTTTTTTCTTCCTTTCCAGAGACTACGAGCAGGACAAAATCCTTTATTTTATTTTTAATCTCGTCAAACAATATATAGGAATCATCCGGGTTAATAAACCTATCCCTTACAGTAATGAAGCTTATGCTTGAGATTTTTTCTGCCTTTGATATTTTCTCTCGTGCTATTATACTAAGAAGTCTCTTTTTAAGTTCCAGATATTCCCTGTCTTTTTCTTTTAGTTTCTGTTTTATCTCTTTAATTCTTTCAATTGCATTCTCACCGGGTACTCCAAGAAGTCCTGATATTTCCTTTTCTCGTTCTTCAAGTTCTCTCATGTAGTTGAAAGCTTTCTTTCCTGTATAGGCTTCGATTCTTCTTAAATTTGAGCCAATACCTCTCTCAGAGATTATCTTAAAAATTCCTATCTCCATTGTGTTGGATACATGGGTGCCTCCACAGAATTCTTTGGTTAGCCCCTCTACAGAAACCACTCTTACTTTTTCCCCATATTTTTCTCCAAAGAGCGCAACTGCTCCCTCCTTTTTTGCTTCCTCAATGTCTTTTATTTCCCAGTTCACAGGAATTTCTCTGTATATTGCTTCAACTACCCTGTCTTCTATTTTCTTTATCTCTTCATACTCTAAAGGAGAAAAATGTGAGAAATCGAATCTTAAGTAATCTTCATCAACAAGAGAACCTTTCTGTAGAGCGTGTTCTCCCAGAACTTCTCTGAGAGCCTTATGCAGTAGATGTGTTGCTGTATGTGCTCTTTGAATGCCTTTCCTTCTCTCGTAATCTACTTCAGCAACTGCCTCTGAATTCACACTTACAGAGCCTTTGTTTACCCTTACAAGATGAATAATGAAATTCTCAACAGGATGTTTTGTATCTATAACTTCCAGGTCAAAGTTATCTCCATATATTTTTCCTTTATCTCCCACCTGTCCACCCTTCTCTCCATAAAATGGTGTCTTATCAAGCATAACAATTCCCTCTTCCCCAGCTTTTAATTCGTTTACAGATTGCCCATTTTTTAAAAGATAGATAATCTTTGATTTCTGAGAAAGTGTAGTATAACCTGTAAATTTTGTTTCTCCAAGGGTTTCCTTGAGTTTTATATAATTTAAATCCATCGAAAAAACGCCACTTTCTTTTTGAATCACTCTACTCTTTTTTCTTGACTCCTTAAGTGTCTCTTCGAACTCCTTTTTATTGAAGGTTAGATTGTATCCAGAGAGTATATCTTCAGCAAGTTCTTTGGGAAATCCATAGGTATCGTACAGGAAGAATATATCTTTTCCTGAAACTATTCTTTCTTTTCTGGATAAAGTTTTTTCTGCAATCTGTGTTAGATAATCAAGTCCCCTGCTCAATGTGTTTATAAAACTTTTTTCCTCAGAAACAAGAACTTTCTCAATAATTTCCCTTTTCTCTTTTATGAGAGGATAAACATCTCCTAAGGATTCTACAACTGATGGGTATATTTTGAACAAGAAAGGCTCTCTTAATCCAAGACTCCATCCAGAAGAAAAGCTTCTTCTGATAAGTCTCCTTAAAACATACCCTCTCCCTTCATTGGAGGGAAATAGACCTTCAGATATTAAAAATGTCACTGCTCTTATATGGTCTGCAATAACTCTAAAGGAATAAATATTTTCTTTGTAATCTTTGCCTGTAACCTTTCCTATTTTTTCTATAATTCCAGAAAATAGATCTGTTTCAAAGTTACTTCTCTTTCCTTCAAGTACCATGGTTATTCTTTCAAGCCCCATCCCTGTGTCTATATTTTTACGAGGCAATGGGGTAAGAGTTCCATCTTTTTTTCTATCAAATTGAGTGAACACGAGATTCCATATTTCAAGAAATCTATCACAATCAGATGCTGGTCCAAGTTCAGCCTTTTCGCACGGGAAATCTTCTCCAAGGTCGAAATAAATCTCTGAGTCAGGGCCACACGGTCCTTCTTTCCCCATCTGCCAGAAGTTATCCTCAAGTTTTACAATTCTATCTTCAGGTATCCCAATTTTCCTCCACAAACTATAAGCTTCATCGTCATCCGGATACACTGAAACCCACAGTTTCTCTTTAGGCAAACCATATATTTTTGTAACAAGTTCATATGCCCATGGGATTGCATCTTCTTTAAAATAGTCACCGATGGAAAAATTACCAAGCATCTCAAAGAAAGTATGGTGTCTTATAGTCTTTCCCACCTGTTCGATGTCGTTTGTTCTTATACATGCCTGACATGTGGTTATTCTTGGATTTGGAGGTTTTTCCTCTCCCAGAAAATAGGATTTTAAAGGAACCATTCCCGCTGCTGTAAATAGAAGTGTTGGATCCTTTGGTATTAAAGAAAATGAAGGGAGTCTCAAGTGACCCCTATCTTCAAAGAACTTTAAAAACTCTTCTCTTATCTCTTTCGATGTCTTAATCATTTACCTCCTTTTTAAAGATATTATAGCACAGTATTTTTAAGTTATTTATGTGTGAAAGCTACTTTTATGTTATAATCTTTCTTGAAATAATCTTAAAGAATTAAATTACGGAGAGGAGTTATGGAAAAGATTAAAAAGGAAGAGTTTGAAAAATGGGAAATTATCAAGGATTTAGTTGACCAGCTCATTGATTTAATGTTAAATTACAGGCAGAGTGGTCATCCAGGGGGTTCGAGGTCTAAAGTCCATTTAACAGTTTCAACGCTTCTTTCTGGTTTTGCAAGATATGATATAAGAGAACCAGAAAAACCTTTCAATGACAGAATCATTCTCGTGGCAGGTCATACCATACCTCTTATATACGCTGTTCTTTCAGTTTTTAATGAAGCTATGAGATTAAGGTATCAGGAGACGAAGGATGAAAAGTATCTACCGAAATCAAAGGAGAAGACACTTTATCCTGAGGATCTTCTTGGATTTAGAAGGAGAGGTGGACTTCCAGGACATGCAGAGATGGGTGGTAAAACACTCCTGTTGAAGTTTAACACAGGTCCTTCCGGTCATGGTTCAGCAGCAGCAGTGGGAGAGGCCATTGCCCTTAAAAGACTTGGAGCAGATGGGGTAAAGGTGATAGCCATTGAAGGTGATGCAGGTCTTACACCCGGAGTAACTCACGAAGTATTAAACTCTTCGTGGTCATTGGGACTTGATAACCTCTTCTATCTTATTGACTGGAACAATTTTGGTATAGATGACCATCCTCTTAAAGAAACTGTTTATGGAACACCCGAGACATGGTTTTCTTCACATGGCTGGAGAGTAGTGGGAACTGAAGAAGGTATGAAGTGGGAAACTGTTGCCGAGACTGTTGAGAAACTATTTACAGATGTGAAGAAGAACATTCCAAATGCTGCATGGTTTAAAACCCGTAAGGGGAGAGATTACCTCAAATATGACAACAAATCCCATGGTTCACCTCACAAGATGAATTCAGAAGTTTTCTGGGAAACGAAGAAACCATTTCAGGACAAGTACGGAGTTAAATTCGTTGGATTTGGTGAACCAGCGCCAGGTACTTACGACGAGATCATGAAGCAGTTTAAGAAAAATATCGATGTTGTTATGAGTGTGTTAAAGGAGAATAAGGAACTCTACAGATACATTTCTGATAGACTCGTTGAGATAGGAGAGAGTGTACCCGACGATTTAC
>QMOO01000039.1 GCA_003648245.1 Caldisericota bacterium | reverse complement strand
GAAGAAGAGGGTGAGGAGGAACCCTTTGTTTAAGGAAGAATCTTTTCTATGTCTGTTCCTCTATGTATTGAATATCGTGGTATTTCAAAGGGATATGTAGTTTTTATGGCAACCCCTTTATATACTGTAAAGGCAAACTGAAATCCAGCTTCTCTTAGCAAATCAATTGTCTCTTTTGAATATTCTCCATACGGGTATGCAAACATTAAAGGTTCATATCCAAGATTTTCCTTTATTACTCTTATTGAATCCATAAAATCTTTAAGAACTCTTTGCTTGAACTCTCTTTCTGTTTCATCAGTTCCGTTACTGAAAATGGATGAAATTAATTTTCCATCCTTTTCTATTCGTTTATGGGATAGATACGTATGCGAATCTATTTCAAATATCCCGCTTTCAACCATCTCTTTTGCTTCCTCCCAGGATATAAAACCTGACTTACTTCCTATTCTTCCAGCAATAACAAAGAATACAGCTTTAAATCCATACTTCTTAAGTATTGGGTAGGCATAATTATATACTCCTCTAAGACCATCATCAAATGTTATTAAGACACTTTTATCTGAAATGTCAGCTTTTCCTTTAAGAAAATTTCTGAAATCTTCTCCAGAGATACAGGTATAACCTTGATTCTTTATATATTTTATCTCCTTTTCAAACTCCTCAGGTGTTATCGTATAAAGATTCCCTCCTTTTTCTGATATATTGTGATATACAAGCACAACAACTCCTTTTGAATATATTGTTATCTTTATATTTTGAAGCGCAGATTCTACATTAAACTGAGAATTTGGATCCTGTGTATGTATAAAATGAGTACCTGGCGGAAGAGTTAACTTTTCGTAAAAATCACCATTCCCATCTGTTTTTGTTCTTTTAAAGAACTCTCCATCTATATATATATCAACCTCTTTGTCTGGGTCATAAAAACCAAGAATTTCTATCTCCTTGCTTACAGTTTTAAGACCGTTTAGTGGAGAATAAATTATAGGATATGTATTCACTACGTTTATAACTCTTCTCTCCTCGATTCTCTCACCTTTAAAATCTATACCAGTAAACTTAATAAAATGACTTCCTTCAGACAAGAACTGGGAAATCATTATCTCATTAGACCATACCTCTCTCTTCTTATCATATACCAATGGGTAAGTCGTCCCATCATCAAAGGTAGCAGTAACTTTCTCTAAAATACTGGATGTAATAATCTCCATATGTATACTTTTACCAGCTCTTACAAATGTCGGATAAACATATATATCCCATACAGGAATTTCACTATTTAAGAATACATCGATATTTTTTTCAAACTCCTTCCCGGCTATTGACACTCTAACTTCAACTGTATATTCTCCATCTTCAAGTTTATCTGGAAAAATGGAATACACTCTATTTTCTTTCAATTCTGTATCCAGTTTCTTAGTAACATTTTCACCACTTACATAGACCGCTATTTGCTCTACATTTTTTATTGGTTCTATCTCAATAATTATAGGCTGGTTTGGAGATACATATCCCTCACCTTTTGGAGAGATAAAGGATATAGATATATTAGGATTAACGTTAGGATTACACGAAGAAAATAAAACCAAAAGGATAATTCCCACCCATAGGAAACTTTTTTTCATCCTTTCATAACAGCAATAGGTTTCATCTTTGCAATTTTTATTGATATTCCCTCCTTATGTAATACATCAACCACATTGCTTACATCTTTATAAGCTTCTGGTGCCTCCTCGACAAGGGTCTTATTACTTTTCGCTTTTACAAGGATTCCCTTATTTCTCATATTTCCAAGCACTTTACCCGCACTCTGTCTTCTAAGAGCTTCATGTCTACTCATCATTCTCCCTGCCCCATGGCACGAGGACCCAAAGGTTTCTTTCATTGCTTTATCAGTACCAACCAATACAAAGGAGTACCTTCCCATGTCTCCAGGAACAAGAACAGGCTGACCTATACTTTTATACTTTTCGGGAACCTCTGGACGCCCAGGGGCAAAAGCTCTTGTTGCACCTTTTCTATGAACAACAAGTTTTATTTGTTTCCCATCAATATTATGAGTCTCCACTTTTGCAATATTATGGGCTACATCATAAACTATCTCAAGCCCTATTTCTCTATCAGAAATTCCAAAAACTTGACGGAAACTTTCTCTCGTCCAGTGAGTTATTAGTTGCCTGTTTGTCCAAGCAAAATTTGCAGCGGAAACCATTGCTGCAAAATATCTCTTTGCCTCTGGGGAATTGAATGGAGCACATGCAAGCTGAGGATCAGGGAGTCTTATTCTGTACTTTCTTGCAGCATTATTCATAACTTCAATATAATCGGATGCAACCTGGTGTCCTAAACCTCTACTTCCTGTGTGTATAAGGACTGTTATCTGCCCTTTAAACAAACCCAGTACTTTTGCTATGTCCTCTCTATAAATTTCCTCAATAATCTGAATTTCAAGAAAATGGTTCCCGGCACCAAGAGTTCCCAGTTGAGATGCACCTCTTTCCTTTGCTCTTCTGGAAACCATGTTAGGATCAGCCCCGGGCATACTTCCATGTTCCTCTATGGTTTCAAGATCTTCCTCCCTTCCATAACCCTTTCTTATAGCCCACTTTACTCCATCTTTTAAAACAGGATTAAGGTCATCAGGTCTAAGTCTTAATTTTCCACTGGATCCAACACCTGAGGGTATATTATTAAAAAGTACTGAAAGTAGTGTATCTAATTTCTTTTCTACATCATCCATCTTAAAGTCTGTTCTTAGAAGTCTTACTCCACAATTTATATCGTATCCAACTCCTCCTGGTGAAATAATGCCGTCTTCCACTCTAAAAGCAGCAACTCCACCAATCGGAAATCCATATCCCCAGTGTATATCAGGCATAGCAAGTGATGCTTTCACAATTCCAGGAAGAGTAGCTACATTTGCAACTTGAAGTGGAGATCTATCAGAAAGAACCTTAGGAAGTAATTTTTCATTTATATATATAATTCCAGGAACTCTCATACCAGGAATAGTCCCAATGGGTATCATAAATTTTGTATCTGAAAGTTTCTTAAGGTGTTCTCTTCTTATCTCCATAGTTTCCTCCTTGAAGAAGTTTTTATTTTATTATACAATAAAAGCGAAGCGCCCGTAGCTCAACTGGATAGAGCAGTAGTTTCCGGAGCTACGTGTGGAGGTTCGAATCCTCTCGGGCGCACCAAAAAGGGGAAAATGAATAGATTGCTTGAAAGAACAGAATATTACAGGAAAAAAGCAGAGAGAAACCTTTATCTTCTAACTTCTCAATCATTATATGCTGAATATCTTATACTTACTGGTGAATATGATAAAGCACTCCTTGTAAGTCTCAAGGGGTTGCTGAATTCACCATGGTTCTTTAGATTACAGATAGATCTGGGTCTTTCATACTTACTAAAAAATGAACTAAATTCAGCAAAAGAAGAGTTTAAACATGCCTTAAAGATTGATCCAGAAAATCCATTTGCTCATTTGTTCCTGGCGTTAACTTATATAAAAATGGATAGACTAAGAGAAGCAGAGGCAATTCTAGAATCAGGTTTTGAGTACAATCAGGATGTAAATTACATTAAGGATTTGCTAGTATATATTTATGAGATTCAAGGGATAAGTGTAGAAGAGTTTTCTTCAAACTTTGCGAAAATTGAAGAGAAAGTAAAAGAAGGTTTTATCTCTTCATCCAGTGTTCTAAAAATCAAGGAGGAGGAAGGAGGGAAAGTTCCATATGAAGTTCTTTATGCAATATCTCTAATACAAGAAGACAGGTTGTCTGAGGCGATTTCTGTTTTAGAAAGAATATTAATTTATCATCCATATTACCCAAAAGCTTTATACAACTTAGGCAAAGTATATTCTATTATAGGCGATGATCTAAGAAAGGGGGAAAACTGGAAAAAAGCCTTTGAAGTTAATCCCCTTCTTCCTGAATTAAAGGAAGAAGCGAAAAATATAGAGAGTGTTCACATAGATATAAATGATTTACCTGAGATGAAAACCTTAGAGAAAATTATAGTAGAATATATACTTAGAAAATTTAAAGATATTCTTAAACCAGAAAAAACAGAAGGGTCATCTGAAAAAGTGGTAGCTGACAAGGAAATAACTGAAGAAGTTAGAGGGGAGACCGCTGAGATACAAGCCAAAGAGGAAGAAACCCCTGAGAAAGAAATTTCAGAAGAAGTTTTTACAGAAGAAGAAAAAGTTGAAGAGAAAGAAATTTCAGAAGAGGAAATCTTAGATAAGAAGACAGAAGAAGCTCCACGAGAAATAGAAATTGAGGAAACAAAGGAAACACCCCAGCAAAAAGAAATTTCAGAAAGTAAGGTATTTGAAGAAACTGGCTCTGATACCACAGAGAAGGGGGTTGAGTATTTTAAGGATAAAGGTATAGAATATCTTAAGAAAAAAATGTATAGAGAGGCAATAGAAATGTTTACAAAAGCACTAAAGGAGGGAAAGGAGAAGATATAATGGGAAAAGAAGAAGTTTTAAACGAGATAATTAATATACCGGGTGTAGTGGGTGCAGTGCTTTATTCCAATGATCTTGAAGATCACATGGCAAAACTTACTCTGGATATTGACGAAAAGGTACTCGGAGGCCTGGGGGTTTCTATTATAGGTTTTTGGGAAGAGATAGCGAGTAGTCTTGAAATGGGTGATATAGAGGAAATGATTGTAGAAACAAAGAGAGGCAGGTTTCTCATCTATAAAATTTTAAACTATGTTCTTATTATATTAACAACAAAAGCTGGAAACTTGGGGACAATAAAATACAATCTAAACAAGGTTATAAAACAACTGAGAAGTACGTACTAATGTGAATAAAGGAAAACTTTTCATTGTAAGTGGTCCCATAGGTAACCTTGATGATATTACCATTAGAGCACTTAAAGTGTTAAGGAAGGTAGATTTAATCGTCTGCGAAGATACAAGAGTTACAAGCAAACTTCTAAACAGATATAAAATAAATAAGAAACTCATTTCGTACCATGAGGGTAATGAAAAAAAGAGAAGGAAAGAGATTCTCTCATACCTGTTATCCGGAAAAAATATAGCTCTTATGTCTGATGCAGGAACTCCCTGTATTTCAGACCCAGGAGAGAAACTTATAGATGAATGTATAAAAGAGGATATAGAGATAAGAATTGTGCCTGGACCTTCCTCAGCAATTTCATCTCTTGTTATCTCTGGAATTGCTTCTACACCATTTTTATTCATTGGATTTTTTCCAAAGAAGGAAAAAGAAAGGGAGAGAGTAATTAAAAAATATTTTTATCTTGATACCACCATCGTTTTCTTTGAATCACCCCATAGACTTGTAGACACCATTAACTATCTGGCGAAGAGGTTTCCTGAAAGAAAGATCGCTTTAATAAAAGAATTAACAAAGATACACGAGGAAATAATAAGAGGCACATTAAAGGAAGCCTATGACTTCCTTAAGGATAAGAATATAAAAGGAGAGTGGACTGTGGTTTTAGAGGGAGGAGAGAAGGAAGAATGGGAGAGTGATTTTGAATTGCTACTTAAATTAAATTTTACAAAGAAAGACATTCTGAAATTTCTTACAAATAAATATAAAGGCATACGAAACAAGGTTTATAAAAGATTAGAGTTAAGAGATGAGTAACAAAGTTTCTTCCCTTGAAATATAAAGGAGTTAAGTTAAAATTTACTAAAAGAGAAGAAGGAGGAAAAGATATGGATAAGAAGTTTTTTGTCACCACTCCAATCTATTATGTAAACGACAAACCACATATTGGACATCTATACACAACAAGTATTGCCGATATAATTGCAAGAGCAAAGAGAAAACAGGGGTATGATGTATTATTCTCAACAGGAACTGATGAACATGCAGTAAAGATAAAAAGAATTGCTGACGAGAAAGGAATACCGGTAAAAGATTATGTTGACAATCTTTCTGATTTCTGGAAAAAAACATTCAAAGATTTTAACATCTCTTTTAATACTTTTATAAGAACAAGTGAAGAAAAACATAAAAAAGTTGTAACCCATTTTTTTAAAACTCTCATGGATAAGGGGGATATATACAAGGGTATATATGAAGGGTGGTACTGTATATATGACGAAACTTTCTTCTCAGAGGATGAGCTACTTCCAGGGAATCTCTGTCCTGTATGTAAAAGATCTGTTGAAAAAGTAAAAGAAGAGAATTATTTCTTTGCTCTCTCTAAATATGAGAACAGACTACTTGAGTATTATTTATCTCATCCAGATTTTGTTGAACCAAAGTCAAGATACAATGAAATGCTGTCTCTTATTAAGAGTGGTCTCAAGGATGTCTCTATATCAAGAAAAGGTATAGGTTGGGGAATTCCAGTTCCAGGTGATCCAAATGCCGTAATATATGTGTGGTTCGATGCTTTAATAAATTATGTTACTGTTTCAGGCTATCTTCAAGATGAGGAAAAATTTGATAAATATTGGCCAGCAGATCTACATCTTATAGGTAAGGATATAACTCGATTCCATAGTGTTATCTGGCCTGCAATGTTGATGGGGATGGAGCTTCCATTGCCAAAAAAGGTATTTGCTCATGGTTTCTGGCTTGCTGAAGGTGAGAAAATGAGTAAGTCCAAAGGAAACTTTATAAAACCCGAGGAAGTCATAGAGTGGTTTATGGAAAAGACCAATATAGATAAAAAACTTGCTATCGATGTATTCCGTTATTACATCTTAAAAGATATGGCTTTTGGAGAAGATGGAAACTTCTCCTATTCATCATTTATAACAAGATACAACACAGAACTTGCCAACGATCTTGGAAATCTTTTAAACAGGACAACAAACCTTGCAGTCAAATTTTTTGAGGGTTCTTTAAGTGAAGGGTACGATAGGGGTTATTATGTAACATTTGAGAGAAGTTTTGATGAAATTGTAAGTCTCTATAATGAACTTAAACTCTCAGAAGTTCCTGTTAAGATAAATGTACTTGCAAATACATTAAACAAGTATCTTGATTCAAAGGCTCCCTGGAGACTTATTAAAGAGGGAGACAAAGAAGAGGCAGAAGTTGTTCTTTCCACCGTTCTTCATGGACTTGAAATAGTTCTTCATTTGATTTCACCTATTATGCCAGAAAGTGTAAAACTGTTCTTTAAGTCCTTAGGAAAGAAAGACGAGGAAGGAACATTAATTAAAGAAAAACTCTTCCCATGGAAGGGTGGATACAAAATAGAAAAAATTCCACCAATCTTTCCAAGAGTTGAAGAGAAATTAAAAGTAAAGGAGGAAAAAAAGATGGCTGAAGAAGAATATATCACAATAGAGGATTTTAAAAAGTTAGACTTAAGAGTTGCTGAAATAGTTAACGCAGAAAAAATTGAAGGAGCTGATAAATTATTGAAACTCACCATAAATATTGGAGATGAAACAAGAACCCTTGCAGCAGGAATAGCAGAATACTACAAACCAGAGGAGCTTATTGGAAAAAAGATAATAGTAATCAAAAATCTAAAACCAAGAAAATTAAGAGGTGTACTTTCTCAGGGGATGCTTCTTGCTGCAACAACAGAAAATACTATTGCTATTTTAACTCCAGATAAAGATGTACCAACTGGAACCAGAATTACCTAATTTTGAGAAATAAAAAATTATGGATATTTAAGAGTTATACTTCTTTCAAAAGGATTCCATGAAATAGAGAAATTTAGTACCTCGGCTATAAATCTTACTGGAAGCATTGTTCTCCCATTAATGATAAAAGGCTTTATTTTCAAATCCTCGTCAATCAATATCCTCTTACCATTTACTAATGCAAATTCTTTACCAATCCAGAACTTCAGGCTCTTATTTTTGTATACTATCTCAACACTTCTTTCTATTCTATTCCAGCTAATCTTTCCACCTATTCCTTCTACAATAAATCTTACTGGAACAAAAGTTCTTCCATTAATTATTAAAGGGGGTACATCCATTTTTCCCACTTTATCATTCACATAGAAGTGTCTTTTCCCAACAAAGATCTTAATCTCTATATAGTTTATATAGGTAACATAAAATGTTTTTTCAACCTTGTTTTCCATGTTATCAATAGTCTCAATAGTTATTTTATTTCTACCTTCTTTAAGGAGAAGAATGGTATCGAAGCTCCCATTATTATCCACTTCAATAATAATTCCGTTGATCTTTAAAATTTTAATACCTGAAAGGTTGTCTGTAACCCTGCCCTTTAAAACCAAATTCTCATTATAAACTTCATCAGGGATAAAAATATCGATTTCTGGTGGAGTTGTATCCTTATATATAATGAGTTTTTTTACACTTGTGTTACCAGCATGATCGGTTGCTTCAATAATAAATTCATTTCTTCCTTCTTTAAGTTTAAGGGTTTTTCTAAATGTTGAACAGCCACATCTATTTATCTTCTCACCGTTGACTTTTAAATCTTTTAAGCCGCTCTCATAGTCTCTAACACCCACAAGAAGATCAATCTCAGCTTCCTTAGTATAGAAATTGTTATCTTCTGGTTCAAGAATAACAAGATCTGGGGGGTTTTTATCCACAACGGTTATAGAGACTATATCGCTTGCTTCTGAATAGTTATTCTTATCATCAAAGGCACTTACACTGTAATAGTATGTTTCATTAAGAAATACATTATAATCAACAAAACTTGTAATATTTCTTTCAACCTTAGCTATGGAGCGAAGATTCAATTTATCTGTTCCTCTAAATATTTCATAACCTGCTATGGGGTAATCACCGGGTATTGCCATATTCCATTCAATTTTCACCTTTAATCCTATTTGTTGAACTTTTACTCCTTCGACCTTAGAAGGTGGCTTAAATATATCTTTTGATAAAGCAGATGAGTTAAATAACACCAGTGCAAAAACAATCAAAATTAATATAATACCTCTCTTCATTTTTATCCTCCATGTGAAAATTTTCTCAATATATATTATAAACAAATTTATTATATAATTTAAATGTGAAAATTATAAAGTTCTTGGTAATAATTTTGGTAATTCTTTTTCTAACTGTACCACTTAAACCTGCCATAGGTGAAGAGGGTAACGTAGTTAATTTTTACTTAAAAGATGTAAAAACAGGTGCTAAAATAACTCCGGGGTTAGGTAAGGGTAAGTTTGAAAATTACTCTTATGAACTTTCGAAGAAAGATAAGCTGTATAGTCTTAAAATTAGAGGAAAAGGGGCAGTAAATTTTGGTATTGTTTTCAAAGATTCTTCATTAATTTTTCCACAAGAGGAAAGAGTTCTTTCATCTCCTCTGGT
>QMOO01000038.1 GCA_003648245.1 Caldisericota bacterium | reverse complement strand
TTGATGGTATCAAGAAATGTTATTTCAATACTTGTCGGTTTTTCAAATGTAAATGGTTTAATTCTTTCAATTTGCTGAAGGACAAGTTTTGCCCTTTCTTTTAACTCTCTGTGGACCTTTTCTACAGGATAAAGTAAGGCAGAGTACCTACCAATAGATTCCTTTGTTACTACAAAATATGTTTCCTTTAGATTTTTCTGGGAAAAGTCTTTTAATTTATCGTCTCCAGATATAAGGACAACGGGAACAGAGTATTCTCCAAGGAATGCTGCATTTATTTCAGTTTCCCCAACAACCATACCATTTATCTTTATCTCGTATATAGAAGAACTCGAGTATGTGTGATCCATTTCTGCGTTCTTCATTCCCACTGGAGCGTGATATCCTATGAACATTCCAGCATCAAAAGTTTCGTTTATCCCCTGAACCATGTAGAATTCTCTTGGAAAACCAGAAACAAGCTTTACATTCTCTGGTAGTTTCCCTACATCTATGTTTCTTCCAAAGGAGTGGGAATCGCAGACTAAAATTTCTGCTTTCCTGTCAACTTCCAGTATCCCTTCTATTACTGAGAGAAGCTCCTCTGTCATAAAGAAGGAAATTCTCTCCTGCTTTTCCTTCCAATGGGTAAGTCCAGATATTCCCTCCATGTCAACAGAGATAAATACCTTCATAGCTACCTCCAGAATTTATTTAAGTTTTTTTACAAAAATTTTGCCCCCCTCTACTCTTGTTACGACTATCTTTTGCCCTCTTTCAATGAATTCTCCCTCGGTTAAAGCATCATACCTTTTTCCATCAATTTCCACCACTCCGGAAGGTCTTAGCATTGTAATGGCTTTTCCTTCTTTACCTTCAAGGTGTTTCTTTTCTGTGACGGCAACATAGCCCTCTTTCTTCATTTCCCTTCTTGCAAGTCCAAGCTTCTTCCATATGGGAAGTTTTGGAAAAAAGAAGAGGAGAACAAGAAAAGATACAAGTAGAACCAGAACTACAACACCCATGGCATAGATTGCACTCACTCCACCACCAAGGGTTAAAAATATGGATATGAAGATAAGGGCGATTCCAGATATTCCTGCTATGCCAAAGCCAGGGATGACAAATATTTCAATGAGTAATAGAACAATCCCTGCCACAAACATTACTGTGTATAACCAATTTCCAATTCCTGCTATCATATGCCCTCCAAAAAATAGAGATAATGCTACAAGTCCCATAGTTCCAGGAATTCCAAATCCTGGAGTTGTTGCTTCTATAAGTAATCCTAAGAAACCGATGATAAGTAAAATTTCCCTTACAATAGATGAAGTGAGAAACCCAGCAAGCTTCTCAGATGGTAAAGGAGAGAGATCAGAAATCTCAAACTCATTTAAGTTAAAATGAGAGAGAATATCATCTAAACTGTTGGATTCATAATCACTGAATCCAAGTTTCTTTGCATTTTCACTGGAGAGTGTGAGAAGTTCTCCCTTTTTAACGACTCCCTCAATCTCTATCTCTTTATCCACCATAGAGGCGCCGATTTTTGGATCTCTTCCGTTGGCCTCACAGGTGGATTCAAACTCGCCCCTTACTGCGGAAACAGTCTTTTCTGTGGTTGGAATTGGTTCAGCTGCTCCCATACTTGCGCCAGACGAGAAGACAATCTTTTTACATGATAGAGCAATCAAGGCTCCTGCTGACCATGCTCTTCCTTTAATCCATGCGATGGTAGGGATATCAAGGTGAATTATTCTATCCCTTATTCTTGTTGCAGCATCAAGAGCACCACCAAAGCTATCTATCTCAACAATTACAGCCTTCACACCATTCATATCTTTGAGGCATCTGTCTACATATTTTGAGAGTCCGAGGTTTATCTCTCCCTCGATGTGCAAAACAATGACCCTTTCCCTGGAGGCAGATGATCCACTAATAGATAGGAAGAGTATCAGGAAAATTACCCCCAATAGAACATGTTTTCTCATACAAAAATTATAACATAGATAAACTCTTTATTTTTCTTCTCTTCTCTCCTTTAGAGCCTCAAGAAGGGAGGTGTCATCTATAGCTTCGAGATAGGTGGAACCAGATATTCCTCTTGCAAGAGATGAAATTTTGACTGGATACTTCTTCAATAGTTTTTTAATATACTCCTTGGTTATATCTCCTTCCCATTGAGGGGAGAGAGCGAAGATCACCTCTTTAATACCTCCCTCTTTTACTCTCTCCTCTAATTCTCTTATGGTTAGATGCTCAACTCCCACTTTGCCATGAGTTGATATATGGCCTCCAAGAACGTGATAAACCCCTTTATAGTAACCAAGATTTTCTATCCTTACCAGGTCCTTTACTTCTTCAACAACGAGGATTGTTGAGTGATCTCTTGTATCATCTTTGCATATGCTGCAAATTTCATCCTCTGTAAGATTGAAACAGACTTTGCATCTCTTCACTTTGTTTCTTGCTTCCTCAATGGATTTGATTAGTTCATCCACTCTGTTTGGGGACATCCTCAATATGTAGAGAGCAAGTCTCTCTGCGCTTTTTGGTCCTATCCCGGGAAGCCTTTCAAGGACATCTATTAATTTAAGTAGACTCTTTGGATACACCTGTTAATTCCACCACCTTTTCCGCTATTTCAAGAAATGCTTTTGATGAAGCAGATTCAGGTTTCCTCACAGTTATTGGTTCTCCTGTATCTCCTCCCTCTCTTAAATCAAGTTCCATTGGTATTTTTCCAAGAAGAGGGACTTTTAATGCAATACTCATTGCTTCTCCTCCACCCTCACCAAAGATATTATACCTCTTTCCAGAATCTGGACATATAAAGTAGCTCATGTTCTCCACAATACCCAGAAGTTTTACATTTAGTTTTTCAAAGGTTTTAGCGCTTCTTAAAGCATCAGATACTGCCACTCTCTGTGGAGTGGTTACCACAATGGCACTTGTTAATGGAAGGGATTGACCAACTGTAATTGTTGCATCTCCTGTTCCAGGAGGAAGATCAATGAGGAGAAAATCAAGGTCTCCCCACACTGTAAACTGAAACAATTCCTTTATTGCTTTAGTTACAAGTGGTCCTCTCCATATTACAGGAGAGCCTTCCCCGCTCATCATAAAACCAAGGGACATAACCCTTACGCCAAATCTTTCATGGGGTATTATTTTGTTGTCAATACCGTATGGTTTTTCCTTTATTCCAAACATTATTGGAATGTTTGGTCCATGTATGTCTGCATCAAGAATCCCAGTTCTGTATCCTAATTTTGATAGAGATATGGCAAGGTTTGTTACCACGGTGGATTTACCAACACCACCTTTTCCAGAGCCAACGGCTATAAGATGTTTGATATTTCCTTTCTCAAGAATTGGTGGGGTTCCCCTCCAGTTGGGAAATATCTTTTTAATCTCTCCCTCTGTAAGTTTTCCAAACGTTATGTTTACCTCTTTGAAACCTAACTCTTTAAGCACTTTCTCAGCGTTGTTTTTCATTTCATTCTTCAGCGGACACTCTGGAACGGTAAGGGCAAGGGTGAAAGAAACTCTGTCTTCTTCAACAGTTAGATCCTTAACCATACCTAAATCTACTATACTTCTTCCTATTTCAGGATCAACAACCTTCTTTAGCGCTTTTAAAACTTCATCTTTCTTTTCCATTCTTCTATCTCCTTTAAAATAAGTTTCTTTTCCAATTTTACCATTTTTACATGAGTCTTTTATTGTTTGAGTTTCTATAAAAACAATTGTGAAGAAGATTTATTATATAGAAAGATTTTTTCTAAAAATTGTAAAAAATTTCTGATTAAAATTTAACATTTTATGGTATAATTGTTATGAAAAATTTTTAGGAGGTGAGAGATGGCAGAGAATATGAAAGCTACATTGGATGAATTTATGGGAGCACTTGGAGAGCTTAAAAAGACTCACCCAGAGTATGTAAAGCTCTTTGTTGATCTTGTCCATGGAATTGAAGGAGAAGGTAAACTCTCCACAAAGATTAAGGAACTTATCTCTGTTGCACTTGCTGTAAATGCAAGATGTAAATACTGCATTGCATTCCACACAAACAACGCATTAAAGGCTGGAGCAACAAAAGAGGAAATAATTGAAGCAGGTTTTGTCGGTGCTTTAATGGGAGGTGGACCAGCCCTAACATACCTTGCAGTATTACTTAAAGCACTCGAAGATCTTAAATAAGGTTAATCTTTTCATAGTTTATAAGGGGGTTTAGCCCCCTTTTTTATTTTTTATATTATGTTGTATTATATAATAAATTAAACTAAAAATTTTAGGAGGAAAAAGATGGACATACTCACCTTGAACTGCGGAAGTTCTTCTGTTAAGTATTTACTTTACAGCTGGGACAAGAAAAGAACCCTTGCAAGAGGAATCGTGGAGAGAGTGACTATTGGGGGTTCCTTTATAAGACATCTTGTTCCAGGAAGAAAAGAAGTGAAAATTGAGCATGAGTGTCCTGATCATAGAGAGGCTATAAAGCTTATAATTGACACCCTTCTCGATCCAGAGATAGGTGCCATTAAAGACCTTAAAAGCATTAAGGGTGTAGGTCACAGAATGGTTCATGGTGGGGAGAAATTTGCCAAATCTGTGATTATTGATGAAGAGTTTTTAAAAGTCTTTGAAGAACTTTCACCTCTTGCTCCTCTCCACAATCCACCAAATCTTATGGGTGTCAGAGCAGCAAAGGAAATTCTCCCGGATGTTCCTCATTGTGCAATAATGGATACTGCATGGCATCAAACAATGCCTAAACATGCATACATTTATGCACTTCCATATGAATGGTATGAGAAGTATGGAGTTCGTAGATATGGATTTCACGGCACTTCACTCCTATACATTGCCAAAAGAGCAGCGGTCCTCCTCGGTAAGGATCCTTTTGAGACAAACCTTATCTCCCTTCACATTGGAAATGGAGCAAGCGCAGACGCAGTAAAAAATGGTGTCTCAGTGGATACCTCTATGGGTCTTACACCCCTTGAGGGACTTGTTATGGGAACAAGAGCAGGAGATCATGATGCAGGAATAGATTTCTTCATGATGAGGAAAGAGAACCTTACCGTTGATGAGATAGATAAACTCTTAAACAAAAAGAGTGGAGTTCTTGGTATTACAGGGAAGTATGCAGATAGGAGAGATATTGAGGAGGCAGCAAAGAATGGAGATGAGAGAGCTCAACTTGCCATTGAGATAGAAGCATATAGACTTAAAAAGTATATTGGTGCTTACTTCGCAGCTCTTGGAAGAGTTGATGCCATTGTATTTACCGCAGGTGTTGGTGAGATGAGCTCAACAATAAGAGGTAAAGCATTGGATGGGCTTGAAGGACTTGGAATAATCTATGATAAGAGGAAGAATGAACTTGCAAGGACAAGAAATGCAGAAACCGAAATAACAGGGGAAGGTTCAAAGGTTAGAATATTTGTTATACCCACAGATGAAGAGATGGTTTTTGTTGAGGATACAGTGGCTTTGATTGAGGGTAGATATGACGTTCATACAAAGTTTAAGTATTCATTTGAAGATCCAAATTACAGAAACCTTGAAAGGGAGGAAGCTTTAAAGGAAGAACTCAAGAAAAAACCAGAATTAGCCGAAGTCATAGTAAGACCACCTGGACAGAAATAAATCTTGAGGGGGAAATCCCCCCTCTTTTTTAATTTTATATGAAAGTTGAACTTATATACATAACACCAAATGTAGAAAAGGTAATTGAGGAAGCAGGTAGAACTTCCTATCAATCCTTTAATAGAATGGGGGAGGGAAGTGAAAAAAAGTTTATAAGGATGATAATTAATCTTGGACACCTCTCTGTTATTGAACATGCAGTGGCAAGCTTCAGAATCAGCGATGTATCCCGGAGCCTTACCCATCAACTTGTAAGGCATAGACTCGCATCTTTTACTCAGAAGTCTCAAAGGTATGTTGATGAGAAGAACTTTACCTTTGTTGAACCACCAAAGATAGAAGAAAATCCCGAAGCACATAAAATTTATCTGGACTTTATGGAGAGTGTGAGAGAAACATATGGAAAGCTTAGAGATTTAAAAATTCCCAAGGAGGATGCAAGATTTGTGCTTCCCAATGCAACGACAACAGAGATTGTTGTCACAGCTAATTTAAGGGAGTGGAGACACATAGTTGAACTCAGGGGAAGCAAGCATGCTCAGTGGGAGATAAGAAGGATGACAATAGAGATTCTTAAGATACTGAAGAGGGAAGCTCCAACAGTTTTTGAAGATTTTGTTATAGTTGGGGATCATGTGGAAAGGAGGAAGAATGCTAAAGAATGATAAGTGGATAAGAAAGATGGCAAAGGAGAAAAAGATTATAGAGCCTTTTGAAGAGAATCAGATTAAAAAGGGAGTAATATCCTTTGGACTTTCATCTTATGGATACGATATAAGGCTTTCAAATGAGTTTAAAATCTTTACTAATGTTTTTAACTCAATCGTAGATCCAAAGAATTTTGACCCAAAGAGTTTTGTGGATTTTAAGGGAGATGTCTGCGTTATACCACCAAACTCCTTTGTTCTGGGTAGAAGTCTGGAGTATTTTAGAATTCCGAGAGATGTTCTTGGAATATGTGTTGGGAAGTCTACCTATGCAAGATGCGGAATCATTGTGAATATAACACCTCTTGAGCCTATGTGGGAAGGATACCTGACCATAGAGATATCTAACACCACACCTCTTCCTGTAAAGGTTTATGCAAATGAAGGTATAGCACAGGTTATATTCCTTGGTGCAGAGGAAGAGTGTGAAGTAAGCTATAAGGATAAGAAGGGTAAATATCAGAAACAGAAAGGTATAGAATTACCAAAAATTGAGAGATAGTTAAATCCTCCTTTTAAATAAAAATCTCTTTGTTAGGGGGTGGGGTTCTAAAATCTCCTTAAATATTATTAATTTAAGCAAATCATTATCTTTAAGTGTTTTTAATATTGTCTTTTCCTTGGTTTCCCTGTAAATTTCCCTTTTCTCTTCCTTTTCTTCTATCCCTTCTTTGGCTTCAGATACAATCTCTTCAACTGTTTCTATCTTCTCTTTTTCGACAGGCTCAATCTCTTGCTTTTTAATTTCTTCTTCCCTTTCTCCCCCTTCCTCAATCCATTTTTTCTGAACCTCTTCCACTATTTCTTCTGGAATATACTCCTCCAGGGGAGGAGTGGGAGTTTTTTTCCTCCTCCCACTCTGAACAAACTCAAGGACTATCATAAGTATTACATATACAATTATTGCTACGGTGAAGAAACTCATCTACTTTTCTTCCTTCTTTTCCTCTTCTTCCGATAATTTTGATATGGACTGCCTCATCTCTGTATCAGCCATTATATTTTTCATTGTGTAATAATCAAGTACCCCAATATTTCCCTTTCTTAGTGCCTCTGAAATTGCCTTTGGTATTTCAGCTTCTGCCTCAACGACCTTTGCTCTCATCTCCTGGACCTTTGCTTTCATTTCCTGCTCCCTTGCAACTGCCATTGCTCTTTTCTGCTCGGCCATTGCCTGATAAATCTTTTTGTCTGCTTCTGCCTGATCAATCCTTAACTTTGCACCAATATTTTTTCCAACGTCAACATCTGCTATATCAATGGAGAGTATTTCAAAGGCTGTACCTGCATCAAGACCCTTCTCAAGTACTGTTTTTGAAATTAAATCTGGATTTTCAAGTACATCTTTATGACTGTCTGCTGAACCTATAGTTGTAACAATTCCTTCACCTACTCTTGCAATAATAGTTGCTTCTCCTGCTCCTCCAACCAGTCTCTCTATATTTGCTCTAACTGTAACTCTTGCCTTTGCCTTAAGCTCAATCCCATCCTTCGCCACCGCCGCTACAATTGGTGTTTCAATAACTTTCGGATTAACACTCATTCTAACAGCTTCAAGTACATCTCTTCCTGCAAGGTCAATGGCTGCCGCCCTTTCAAAGTTGAGAGGAATCCCAGCTCTTTCTGCAGCAATCCATGCATCAATTACCTTATCCACATTTCCACCAGCAAGATAGTGAGCTTCCAGTTTGTCAACACTCGCGTCAAGCCCCGCTTTCCTCGCTTTTATAAGTGGAAGAACTATCTTTGCTGGTGGAACCCTTCTCAATCTCATTCCAAGGAGTGTGAATAACCCTACAGGTACACCTGCAGCCATGGATGCAATCCATAGGCCTACAGGAATGAAACTAAATACCACTATGATGAGTATTAAGATTATTATCACAGTAAACCATATACCCAATCCAAACATTTTTACCTCCTTTCTTTTATTTTACCAGATAAGCGGGGAATAAACATGGGGACTTCTTTTTTATAAGAGATGTATTCTTCCCCAAACCTTCTCTCAAGTTCAGGCTCTTCCACGGCCTTTAATTCAACAATCATCAAAACAATAAAGAGGGGTGTAAATATGAATGTGAAAGAGATTGAGTTTACGAGAATTCCTATTCCAAACATCAAAATAAACAATCCTGTAAGCATAGGATTTCTTACATATTTGTATGGTCCCTCTTTTATAAGCTTTGGTGGCGGATTAAAAGGGACAGGTGTTCCCTTTTTCTTAAAGAAAGTTAAAACGCACCAGAGTGTGAGAAGGAAACCAAAAAATTATTAGGGGAATAGAGATTATAAGATTTAATGGATGAGAGACAAAACCTTTAAATCTTAATACTTTATCAAGCCATAAGGAAATGATAAAAAATAGAAACAATCCTCCAAAGAAAAACAGAATCCCTAATGGGGTAAGAGTTAGCTTGACTTTTTTTGTTCCTGTAGCAGCCTTATAGAATAAATCCATCAATTTTTTTCTTAAGCTCATTTTTTCCTCCGATTAAATACATTCTAACAAATTTTCCTCTGTTTATGTGGACACCTTATTTAACATGGAGAGAGTTGAATTAGATTAAATTTTTATTTATTCTTATCTGTGTAGACCAAATTTAGAAGGAGGGAGTTATGAATTTTGAAGTTATGCACTTTAGCAAGGTTGAAGAAAATGAAGTGGTTATGGAGGGAGTTAAAAATACCTTTATAAGATGGTTAATCATTGGTCCAAACTTTGCAATGAGAATGTTCAGGGTTAAGCCTGGTGGATACACACCCTACCACTCTCATGATTGGGAACATGAGGTTTTTATACTCAAAGGCAAAGTAAAAATAAGATGCGGTGATAAGGAAGAAACTGGAGAGAAGGATTACTTTGCATACATTCCACCAAATACAAAACATCAATTTATAAATATCGGTGAAGAAGAAGCAGTATTTTTATGCATTATACCCGATAAAGGTGTAAAAAAATAAAGGGAGGGAGAATCCCTCCCTTTTAAAGTTATTTTAAAACTATCTTAACAGG
>QMOO01000037.1 GCA_003648245.1 Caldisericota bacterium | reverse complement strand
CCTTGAAATTCTGGAATTCATTGAGAATAGAACTGAAAGAATTAGCTTTAACTTCTTCCCTGAGGAAGTTGTAATATGCGGTGAAGGTGCTAAACTTAAGAATATAAAAGAGTTTACCAAAAAGTTCTTTGATTTACCTGCATCCTTGGGAGAGCCGGACGAGTTTAACAGTGAGCTTGAATTGGACAATCAAGAGATGATATCTACTATTGGTGGTTTTAAAATGGTGAAGGCGAAGGAGGCAAAAAAGAGAGGTTTAATGGACAGCTTTATTAATTTGATGGAGAGATTATTTGATTAAAGGAGGAACTTATGGGTAATGCTTATGACCCATGGCAGGAAACAAAACCTATAATAAAGGTCGTGGGTGTTGGTGGAGCAGGCACCAATGCTGTGAATAGAATGATCGAGAGGGATGTTAAAAATGTGGAGTTTATAGCTATAAACACCGATGTTCAGGTGCTCAAACTCTCAAAAGCACATAGACTTGTACAGATTGGACCAAAAACGACTAAAGGTCTTGGAGCAGGTTCTGATCCTGAACTTGGAGCAAAAGCTGCCAGTGAAAGCAAAGAGGAGATAAAAGACGCTCTTCTTGGAGCAGATCTTGTGTTTATAACTGCTGGAATGGGTAAAGGAACTGGAACAGGTGCATCTCCAATTGTAGCAGAAATAGCGAGAGAAATAGGTGCTTTAACAATTGGTGTTGTTACAAAACCTTTTACCTTTGAAGGTAGAAAAAGGATGATGATAGCAGAGGAAGGTGTTGAACAACTAAAAGAAAAGGTAGACACATTAATCGTTATTTCCAACAATAGACTCCTTGAAATAACCTCTTCAAAGACGAGTTTACTGGATTCTTTCTCTCTTGCAGATGAAGCTTTAAGGCAGGGTGTTCAGGGAATATCAGATCTTCTTACACAACCAGGAATAATAAATGTTGACTTCAATGATATATCTAAAATAATGAGAGGAGCAGGGAATGCCTGGCTTGGCGTTGGTATGGGTTCTGGAGATAAGAGAGCAGAGCAGGCAGCAAAGAATGCTATAACCAGCCCACTTCTTGAAATATCATTATCTGGAGCAAAAGGTCTTGTGGTAAATATAGCAGGAAACAAAAATATATCTTTGCATGAAGTTAAAAGGGCCATGGGAGTTATTTCAAATTCTGTAGATCCAGAAGCAAATATAATCTTTGGAGTTACCATAGATGAGGAGCTTGGGGATCAGATGAAGATAATAGTAATCGCCACAAACTTCCAGCCGAAATATAAAAAGGAAGCAATACTTGAAGGTCTTGAATCAGATATTTTAACTCCTGATGATCTGAAAATTCCACCTTTCCTCAGAAGAAAAAGGAGAACTGAAGAAGAGTGAGAAGGTGGATACTTATAATAATAATCGTCTCTGTTATTTTTGTATTTATAAAAGGAAAGGATGTACTCTCATTTCTCTCAATTCCAGATACAGTTAAATTAGAATCTGTGGAGTCTAAAATTGTGGTGAATAAAAAGGCTTTTGCTCTACTGAAGGAAAAAATCATATTTTCTCCTTACGAAGGAAGAGTAGAATATTTTTTTAAAGAGGGAGATAGAGTGCCAAAGGATGCACTTGTTGCACAGATTGAAACAGAAAATGGAATATTTAAATTTTTTGCCCCTGAAAGCGGAATATTTTCAAAAAAATTTGACGAAGTAAGCCTCACTGAAAATATAAACAAGATAGAAATTGAAAAATATCTGAAAGATAACAAAACACCTAAGTATAAAACTCTTGAAGCATTAACAATACTTCATCCAGGAGATCCTGTTTTCAGAGTAGTTGATAATCTTAGTGCCACTCTCTATGTTTTGAAGGATAATATACTTGATAAACTTATTGAGGATAGAGAAATCTTTATAGAAGATGAGATTAGAGGTGAAGAAATTCCTATCTATCTAAAAGGCATATCAGAAGATCTCGTTGAGCTGGAAATGGGAATACATGTTGAAGATTTTATTAATAACAGAACTCCAATAATAAATATTATCGCGTTTGAAGGAAAGGTTATTAAAATTCCTAAAAGGTTTATAAAAAGGGATGGAATTATGATTAATGATGAAAACAACTCTATATTTATCTCCCTTGATAGCCTTTTCTTTGTAAAGAAAGATAACTACTTTGTATTTCCATTTATTGAGGAGAACAAAAAGTTATTTAAGTTTTCAGGAAAAGATATTATAAAAGAATAAAGGAGGATGCTGTGGGATTTTTTGAGAAACTGAAACGTATGTTTGGATTTGAAGAGGAAATCAAAGAAATAAGTGATATGGAGGAAGAAAGTGAAATTTCAATTACAGATGAGGTGGATGGAATGAAATTAATAGTGATTGAACCAAAATCCTTCGATGAAGCTCAAAGGGTCATAGATGATCTAAAATCTGGTAGACCTGTAGTTATAAACTTTGAAGAAACGGATAGGGAGCTTGCAAGAAGATTTATTGACTTTGTCACTGGTGGTGTTTACGCAATGGATGGAACTACAGAAAAGATAGCAAACTATGTAGTTCTATTTGCACCTCCAGGTGTTGAGGTAAGTAAAGAATCAAAGAAATTCTGGAAAAAGAAAATAGAGGAAAAAGAAGAAATCTGAGAAAATATTTGCACCAAATCCTACTTTTTGGTATAAATAAAGTTAGCTCTGACTCCTTCGTTGCCTCATATTAGTCGTACCCTTCAAAGAGGGAACGGTGAGGTAACGAGGAGTCGGAGCTTTTCTTTTCAAGTAAATAAAGTATTAATTTCTTTGAGAATGTAGAATTTTCTGAAAATTTCACCTTATTTATGAGCCTTTTAACTCTTCTGATGCCGGTTTCTTCACCTTCTTTTATCTTTATAAGTGATATGATAGCCTTTCTTTCATCTTTTGAAAAGGTATCACTTATATCCAGTTCAAAAAGCTTATTAATTGGAATACGGTTTATTATAGAGGCAAACACCTCATCTGGCGCATCTATAAAATTTATAATCTCCCAATCAACTATTATCTTTGAATTAATATCAAAAGTCTTAGAGAGAAAGACAACTACTTTCTCCTCCCAGTAACCGAAATCATTTTTTGTTAAAATCCTGTAACTTCCAGAAATGTCTTTTCTCATAATCACTTAAGTATAAAATATAAAGAGGTTAAATTCAAGGATGAAAATTTGATAAGATGCGGTAGTCAAAACTTTATGGGGAGGTTAAACACCTCCCCATATTCAATCTCATTTTACGAGCTTTGCCCCTTCGTCAAGGGCTTTAAAGTTTACTTCCACTAAGTGCTTCTTTCTTCCACCCAAAAACTTCTCTACTGCTTTCTTAATCTCGTCGAGAGGAATTATTCCAGTTTTAGCTATAAAGGCACCAAGCACAACCATATTGGCTGTTAAGGGATTACCCACAACATCCTCAGCAATTTTATTTGCAGGAATCTCTAAAACTTCAATGTCGTCTCTTTCCACTTTTCTATCTACAAGAGATGAATTTACAATAAGAAGACCGCCCTTTTTAACTCTTGGTTCAAACTTATCAAGAGATGGTCTATTCATAACAATTATGTTATCACTTGTGGCAAGAACAGGAGATGCAATGGGCTTATCAGAAACAATCACGGTACAATTCGCTGTTCCTCCTCTTGTTTCAGGTCCGTAGGATGGAAAAAATGTAGCATTAACACCCATTCTTGTAGCAGCTTCACATATAACCTCTCCTGCAAGCATTACACCCTGACCGCCAAAACCAGCAATTATCACTTCAAGATACATCACTCCACCCCCTCTTTAACTTTAAATTCACCAAGAGGATAGTAAGGAATTAACTCTTTCTCTATTCTATTAAGGGCTTCAATGGGAGTCATGTGCCATTGAATAGGACATGCAGAGAGAAATTCAACCATTGAAAAACCTAACCCTTTAAGTTGGGCATTAAATGCCTTCCTCAAAAATTTCTTGGCTTGAACTATTCTTGCTGGTTTATTAACAGCTGCTCTCGCAATGTATGCTGGTCCCTCAAGAGTTGCAAGCATCTCACTTACTCTTATTGGATAACCACAAACATTGGGATCTCTTCCATATGGACTTGTGGTAGTTTTTTGTCCAACAAGAGTTGTGGGTGCCATCTGTCCACCCGTCATTCCATAATTTGTGTTATTGATAAATACGACAGTAATTTTCTCTCCTCTTGCTGCTGCGTGCGCAATTTCAGCCATACCAATAGATGCAAGATCACCATCACCCTGATATGAGATTACAAAGCTATCAGGACTCGCCCTCTTTATACCTGTTGCCATAGCAGGTGCTCTTCCGTGAGCTGCCTCCACTCCATCTGTTTTAAGGTACTCATAACCAAGGACAGAACAACCTACCGGCCAGACTATTACAGTTTTTTCTAAAAGGTTCATCTCATCTATAAGTTCTGCAATTAATCTGTGAACAATTCCATGGTGACACCCTGGACAGTAGTGGGTATTCTTCTTCTCTAAGGATTTTGGAAAGGTGTATATAGGCTTTACAGTCATTTTATTTCACCTCCTCAAGTTTTTTCTTGAAAAACTCCTTTATCTCATCAACTGTTGGAACCATTCCTCCTGTTCTTCCATAGAAATATACTGGCTTTTTGTCCTTCACTGCAAGGTTTACATCTTCAAGCATTTGACCAAGATTCATTTCCACATCAAGGAAAAATTTAACTTTATCAATAAATGCTGCAAGTTCTTTATATGGGAAGGGCCAGAGAGTTATTGGTCTAAATAAACCAACTTTTATACCCTCTTCCCTCAACTCATCTACAACAGATTTCACAATCCTTCCTGTGGTACCAAAGGCAACAATTAAATACTCTATGTCATCACACTTATATTCTTCCCATCTTTTTTCCTTCTCTTCAATCTCTTTATACTTCTCTTTAAGAGCGAGGTTTATCTTTTCTAAACCTTCAGGTCTAAGATCAAGGGAAGTTATTACGTTTTTGGATCTCCCTTTTGCACCGGTTGTTACCCACGGCTTTTCCGGTAAATCTTCAGGTTTTATATCGTATTTAAACTCAACTGCCTCCATCATCTGACCAAGGATTCCATCAAGGAAAAGTTCTACAACCATTCTATACTTATCTGCAAGATCAAAAGCTACTGGAACTAAATCTACAACTTCTTGAACTGTAGAGGGTGCAAGAACAATTAAATGATAATCACCATGTCCACCGCCTTTTGTTGCCTGAAAATAATCTGATTGAGCAGGTTGTATGTCTCCAAGACCTGGGCCTCCTCTAACAATGTTTGCCACAACTGCCGGAACATTAGAACCAGATATATAAGATATTCCTTCCTGCATAAGTGAAAATCCCGGGGAAGAGGTTGATGTAAAAACTCTTTTTCCTGCACATGCCGCACCATAAACCATGTTTATTGCAGCAACTTCGCTCTCAGCCTGAAGGTATGTTCCCCCAATAAGGGGGAGTTTCCTTGAGAAATACTCTGGAGTTTCATTCTGAGGAGTTATAGGATAACCAAAGAACAATCTACAACCTGAACGAATAACTGCTTCAGCGAGCGCTTCTGCTCCTTTCATAAATATCTTCTCACTCATTTTTTCACCTCCTCCTTGATCCTGTAAACCTCAATAGCTGCCTCAGGACAAACCTGGGCACAAATCCCACACATTATGCATCCATCCTCATCAATAAGTATTGTTGGATGATACCCCTTGGAATTTAAATTCTTATCCATTGCCAGCACATGTGTAGGACAGAAATGGATGCAATACCCACACTCCTTACAAAGCTCCCTCTCAATAATTACTTTGCTTGGTTTTTCCATATCTCCTCCTTATCTTTCTCCCGGATATTTTATAAAAGTCTTTATAGGAAAAATATGTTCATAAAACTCTTCATTTCTAAACTCACTCACCATACTTTCTCTTATACCAACAAACGCAATAGGGATGCCCAAAACCTTACTTACCTCCTTAACAACTTTGTAACCTTTAATTACATCTTCCTTTTTTGTGTGTCCCCTCAAGTGAGAATTTGAAACTATGCCGCTAATCTCAAGACCGGTGGCAGATTCAAGGATTTTTATTGCGTTTCCTATCTCTTCCATTGTCTGGGTGAAAGGTCTAAAAATGTTCACAACAAAAAATAAATTATATGGAAACTCTCTTAATTCTGGAAACTGCCTTAATATAAAAGAACTCTCTTCTCCTCCCCCAATATCGTAAATACAAAACTTATCATCATCAAAAATGCACGATTTGGTTGCATGAATAAGTATTGGAAGGTCTGCCTGTTTGTATCTCTGAGGTGGAGATACCACATTAACTCCAAACTTCTTTATCTCTTCCTTTAAATCCCTGAGCCTTATGTAAGGCTTCATTATGTCAAGGTCAATGAGATCTACATCTTTGTCTTTTTCTTTTTTTAGTCTTATAGCATAATTTATTGAAATTTCTGTCTTGCCACTTCCAATCTCACCAATAAATATTGTTATTTTCTTTATATCATTCATAAGTTTTTGCCTTCTCTTCTCCTCTCAGAACTCTTAAAGCACCAAGGGCAAGTGCTTCCATTTCGTTCTCTCCAGGATAGATTTTTACAGGAGCAATGAAAGATACTCTTTCCTTTACCCATTCTGTTAACATCTTTGAGTAAGCAAGACCGCCTGTGAGAATTATTGCATCCACTTTACCTTTCAAAACTGTTGCCATTTCGCCAATGGTTTTCGCTATTTGATATGCCATTGCTTCATAAATTAATTTAGCGTGTTCGTCTCCCTCCTCTATCATTTTCTCGACCTTACGGGCGTCATTGGTTCCAAGATGAGAGACAAGACCACCCTTGCCTGCAAGTTTCTTAAGCATCTCTTCAAGAGTAAAATTTCCTGAAAAACACATATCAACAAGTGCCTGTGTAGGCAAACCTCCAGCTCTTTCAGGAGCAAAAGGACCATCCCCATTTAAAGCGTTGTTTACGTCAACAACTCTTCCTTCTCTGTGAGCACCAATAGAGATTCCCCCACCAAGATGAACTACAATAAGATTTACATCTTCATACTTTTTGCCTAAATCTGACGCAGCTTTTCTCGCCACAGATTTCTGATTTAAGGCATGGAATATGCTCTTCCTTGTAATTTCAGGTAGTCCAGAAATTCTTGCCAGATCATCCATTTCATCAACAACCACTGGATCAACAATAAATGCAGGGATTCCGAGAGGCTTTGCAATTTCATGGGCAAGGATACCACCAAGATTACTTGCATGTTCTCCCTGAAGTCCAATGTGTAAGTCGTGAAGCATCTTTTCATTAACAAGATATGTTCCTCCGGGAACAGATTTTATAAGTCCACCTCGCCCCACAACACAGGATAGGGAAGAAAGAGGAATACCCTTTTCTTTAAGCAAACTTAAAACAATCTCCTTTCTAAACTCATACTGATCAACAATCTTTTTGAATTTTTTAAGTTCTTCTGCATCGTGTCTTAAAACCTCAGTAAACAATGGCTTTTCACCTTCATATACAGCAATCTTTGTGCTTGTAGAACCTGGATTTATAACAAGAACTCTCTCCATTTTAAGCCTCCAATATTTTTGAGGGGCAAACGCCCCCTCAAATCTAAATCCAGCCTCTTATCTTCATAGCCTCTACTACCCTCTTTATTGCAACTACATCAGCAGCAACTCTCATTCTTATATTCATATCTTTATGTGTGTTGTAAACATTGTGGAACGCGTTCTTCATCTTCTTCTCTAATCTTTCAAAAACAGTATCCTCTGACCAATAGTGTCCATAGTTATTCTGAACCCACTCAAAGTATGAAACTGTAACTCCACCTGCATTTGCCAGAATATCTGGAATAATAAGGACTCCTTTCTTTGTGAGTATTTCATCTGCCTCAGGTGTTGTGGGTCCGTTTGCTGCCTCTGCCACAATCTTTGCCTGAACATCATTTGCATTCTCCGTTGTTATCTGATTCTCGAGGGCTGCAGGAACAAGAATATCACATTTAACTGTCAGTGGTCCCATTGAACCAATCTCTTTTGTTCCCGGGAATCCTTTAACACTTCCACTCTCCTTTTTCCATTTTAGAACCTTATCTGGATCAAGACCTTCCTCTGAATAGATTCCGCCTTTAGAATCACTAATTGCAACTATCTTTGCTCCATCTTGATGAAGGAGCTTGGCAGCCCAGTAGCCGGCATTTCCATAACCTTGAACAGAAACGGTGGCACCACTTAAGCTCATACCAAGAACTTTGACTGCCTCTCTAATTGTAAATAAGGTTCCCATAGCTGTAGCAGAACCTCTACCTTGAGAACCACCTATAATTATCGGTTTTCCCGTAATAACACCTGGTACATTGTATCCCTTGATCTTTGAATACTCATCCATCATCCATGCCATAATTTGTGGATTTGTATATACATCTGGAGCAGGAATGTCTCTCTCAGGACCTATAAACTCCCATATAGCATCAATGTATCCCCTTGATAATCTCTCCAATTCTCCTTCACTCATCTCTTTAGGGTTGCACCTTACTCCACCCTTACCCCCTCCATAGGGAATACCAACAACTCCACATTTGAGAGTCATCCATGCAGAGAGAGCCATAACTTCATCCATGGTCACATTAGGATGGAACCTTATGCCACCCTTTGTTGGACCAAGTGCGTCGTTGTGTTGAGATCTGAATCCTGTAAAAATTCTGATACTTCCGTCATCCATTTTAACTGGAATTCTTACACCTAAAACCTTTTTAGGCCATTTCAGAAAGGCAATAACCTCATCAGGAAGATTAAGAACCTTCCCTGCTTCCTCAATCTGCTCCTGAACGATCTCAAATGGATTCAAGGTCTTTTCCTTCTCCATCGCTACCTCCTTATTATTAATTTTTATAAATACCCTCCTTACCTCCTTATGTTTATGTGTATCTTGATACGAGACAACTTAAGACAATTGAATAGAATTTGGACTCAGGAGTATCTGCACGAGAGGGTAATACAACCGGGACTTTCGCCCCTATTACGACACCTGCACTCTTTCCATCAGATAGATAATTCAAAATCTTAAAGAATATGTTTCCTGCTTCAATGTTTGGAACTATAAACACATCTGCATCACCAGCAACAGGTGAGTCTATGCCTTTATGCTCTGCAGCCCATTTTGAAATTGCATTATCAAAAGCAAGGGGACCATCAGCTATGATACCCCTAATCTGCCTTCTTTGAGCCATCTTTGCAATAAGCGCTGCATCAAGAGTTGATGGCATTTTGGGGTTAACTATCTCAATGGCTGATAGAAGAGCAACCTTTGGCGTTTCAATTTCGAGAGCTTTAGCTACGATGAGAGCATTCTTAAGAATCTCAACTTTCTCTTCAAGACTGGGTGCTATAACCATTCCACCATCACTCATTATTATAAACTTGGGATACCTTGAGCATGACAAAACACCAACATGGGAGAGAAGCTTATACTTTCTTATCCCCTTTTCTTTGTCAAGAACGGCATGTAGTAAATCTGGTGTTTTTACGAGACCCTTCATTATAAGATCAGCTTTACCTTCTCTTGCAAACTGAATGGAGAGTTCTATGGCTTTATAGTAATCTTTCTCTTCAACAATCTCCATATCAGATTCAATATTCCCTTTCTTTAAAAACTCCTCAATTTTTTCTCTTTCGCCAATTAATACTGGCTCAGCAATTCCTTCATCCTTAGCCCTTTTAAGAGCTTTAAGATCCTCAACTTCAT
>QMOO01000036.1 GCA_003648245.1 Caldisericota bacterium | reverse complement strand
TTTATAAAAGTTATACCTTTTATCTTTCCAGCATACTGGAGTCTATGCTCAAGTCCTTTGAAATCCTTAAGTGTTTCTCTTATGGAATTAATCTTTGCACCCATAATAAAAGCTCCGAGAGATGCACCAAGTAAATTTCTTATATTAAATTCCCCTTTTAGTAGTATCTCTCTGGAATCGATTATTTCTTTCTTTATATTGTCAAATTGAATTATAAGTTTTCCATTCGTTAGATATGCTCCAGCCACCTTCTTTTTTGTTGAAAAGAAAAGAGCTCTTGAATTTACACTACTGGAGAGGTCTCTCACAGTCTTATCATCATAGTTTAGTATTGCATAATCTTTATCTGTTTGATTTATAAAGATTCTCTTCTTTACTTCAAGATACTCATCCATTGTGGAGTATCGATTCAGATGATCCTCATGGAAACTTACAAATATTACCACATGGGGTTTAAATCTTTTTATTGTTTCAAGTTGAAAACAGGAGACCTCAAGTACAAATATTCCATCCCTCTCATCAATTACAATTTTAGAGAGTGGTATTCCAATATTACCACCAATAGTCACCGGTAGACCAGAATTTTTAAGAAATAGATATGTAAGAGTTGTGGTTGTGCTTTTTCCAGATGTGCCGGTTATAGCAATAACTTCTCCCCTTATAAATCTGAATCCAAATTCAAGTTCACCAATTATCTCTATCCCTTTCTCTCTTGCTTCTTTCAAAACCGGAATGTTTAGGGGGACTCCAGGACTTAAGACTATAAGATCTGAGTTTAAGATTCTTTTAGAATTCTTTCCAAACTCATACTCAATTCCTTCTTTCTTTAGGTTTTCTATTAAGTCTTCAAATTTTTCCTCGTTTCCCTTTTCACTTAAAAAGACCTTTGCTCCTTCTCTTTTTGCAAGGAGTGCAGCGTAAAAACCAGAAAACTTGGTAGAGCCTATGCCGATAACTGAAACTCTTTTATTTAAAAGCTCCATCTAACTACCTCCAATTAAAAGAAAAGATACAATCAATAGGAGAAACTGGATAACCCAGAATCTAAAGGTAACTTTTTCTTCAGGTATTCCCATAAGTTCAAAGTGATGATGTATAGGTGCCATTCGAAATACCCTTTTACCTATCCCATACTTTCTCTTTGTCCATTTAAAATATGATACCTGTATTATTACTGAAAGAGTTTCTGTTATAAATATAAACATTAAGATTGGAAGGAATAGCTCTACTCTCAATATGATAGAGACTCCAATGAATATAGATCCCAGTATCATTGAGCCTGTATCTCCCATAAATATCTGTGCAGGATGAAAGTTATACCATAAAAATGCAATAAGAGTTCCCGAAAGAACAATAAGAATAATGAATAATGGTTCTTTTTCTGAGAAGAATATAAGGAAAAAAGGCAGAAGAATTAAAGACAATCCTCCCAGAAGTCCATCAAGGCCATCAGTAAGATTGAAGCTATTAATTCCACCAACTATGACAAAGAGAAGAAAAGGGATGAAGAGATAACTTAAATCTATATATGAAAGAGAAAAAGGTATAAGAAGCCTTGTTCCTACGCTTTTTTGTATGTAGAGTATAAAGGGTATTGCAAATAGGATTTGAAATAAAAGTTTCCACCTTGCCAGAAGACCTGTAGAGTTTCTTTTGGTCATTTTTAAAATATCATCTACAAAGCCTATACTTCCCTCTAATAGTACAAATATAAACAGGTTATTAACCAGTGGATTCTTTTTAATGAACAGATATGAAAGGAAAGGTATTAGTAAAAATAATATACCTCCCATAGTGGGTGTTCCTGTTTTTAACAGGTGTTCTTTTGGTCCTTCCTCTCTAACTATTTGACCTTTTCCTCTTCTCTTCTGAATTTTTATAATGATAGGGTATAAAAATAGAGAAATTAGAAACGAGAGAAAGAAGAAAACTGAAGTTAGCATAAAATTTCCTCCATACGCATCCCTCTGGAACCTTTTATTGCCACTATATCTCCCTCTTTAATAATTCCTAAGAGAAATTTTCTTAAATTGTCTTTTGAGTTGAAGTGTTTACTAGTCAGTCCTTTCTTTTCCACTTCCTCAGAGATATATCTTGATAGATTTCCAAATGTCAAAACTAAATCATCTTCCTTTAAGGTTATAAATTTCCCGATTTCTCTGTGAAGCACCTCTTCCTTTTCACCTAACTCCAGCATATCACCCAGAACATATATAACTCTCCTTCCACCTCTTACTCTATCAATGCTTGATATTAGCTCCCTTACAGATGATGGATTGGAGTTGTAATAGTCTTTAATAAAGATAACTCCATTTTTCTTTTCAACTTCCATTCTTCCCCACAGAGGAGAGAAATTTCCAAGGCTCTCCTTTATCCTCTCTATGGATATCCCAAATTCCAGCCCAACAGAGATTGCGGCAAGAGATGAATAAATAAATGGATACCCAAAAGTCCTGAGTTTAAATTCTTCCCCTTCACACCTAAATTTAGTTCCATCTATATTCATTTCTATATCACTTGCCTTTATGCTTCCATTTTTTATTCCATAGGTTACAACTTTTATCTTTCTTATATCCTTCATTTTCAATACATTTGGATCATCTGCATTGAGAAACAAAGCTCCATTCTCTGGAAGAGATAAAACAAGCTTACTCTTTGCTTTAAAAACACCCTCAAGGTCTTTATGAAACTCTGTATGTGAGTATCCTATGTTTGTTACAACTCCTATATCAGGTCTAACCATCTTCAGAATTTCCTCTATCTCTTCAGAAGTTTGAGCAGAAATTTCAGATACAAAGATTTTTTCATTGCTGTACTCAAATATGGATATAGGAATGCCAATTTCTGTGTTATAATTTCCCACTGTTTTCAATGTTTTAATTGTGGAGGAAAGAATGCTAAAAATCATCTCTTTGGTGGTGGTTTTCCCTGCACTTCCGGTAATCCCAATAACATTATCAACCCTGTCTCTTACAAATGCGCCAAGCTTTTTTAAGGAAGAGAGTGTATCTTTAACCTCTATTATAAAAAACTTCTTAAGTTCTTTTACTTTTTTTTCCACCACTGCGCCCAGGGACCCATGAATTTTTGCATCCTCTATATATAGATGACCATCAGTTCTTTTTCCTTTAAGAGCAAAAAATAGAGAATCTCTATTACAGAGTTTAGAATTTACGCATATATGCCTAATCATTGCATCCTTTCCGTGAAAGTTCCCATCTATTATCCTTGCTATCTTAGTTCCTCTTAATTCCATGAATTATCTCCTTTGCAGTCTCTACATCAGAATATTTTACCCTATTTCCACGAATAAGCATAAAACTTTCATCCCCTCTTCCAAGAATGAAGAGTCCATCAGAGCTATTTGTAAGCTTTACCCCATAGTTAATTGCCTCTCTTCTGTCTTCAATAAATTTAAAGGGGATATCATGTCTTTTAAGAAGTTTCATAAAATCTCTATTACACATAAAGGGAGTTTTTGTCTTTGTATCGTCTGAGGTCACTATAACAAAGTCAAATAGTTTCCTTACTATAGTAAAGATTTTTATAGTTTCTCTTATGTCCTCTTCTTCAAAAAATGAAAACACAAGAATTCTTCTCCTAACAAGAGGGAAAAGGTCCATAATTTTTTCAAAGCAGAGAGGAGTATTACATTTGTCTACCACTATCAAAGGATTTTTAGAAAGTACTTCCCATCTACCAGGTGGTCTTTTTATGTCTTTAACCTTTTCCACAAAAGAGGTGGTATCATTGTAAAATATTTTTAAAAAGGAAAGAGCAGGAAGAGCTATGTCAATATCACCCTCTTTATTTAGCTTTACATCTATTTTCTCTCCCATAAGATTTAATTTGAATAAAAACCCATCATCTAAAACTTTCTTCTCTTCAACAAAAAAATGGGTCTTTGTTCTTTTAGAATAAAAAAAGAGATTCCCCCTTCTCTTTTCCTTAAAAAATGAATGGTAGGGGTCATCAAGGTTTAAAACAAATGGTCCTCTGGTAAGTTCCAGAAGATGAATTTTAGATTTAAGATAATCAAGTATAGTTTTATGGATCATTAAATGGTGCGTTGGATGTAGGTTCAAGAAAATTCCCCCTTTAAAGCTTATCCCTTCAACCCTGTAATTCATTAATGCAAAGGAACTTACCTCTAAAAAGACATCCTTTACCTTTTCTCTTAAGCATCTATCAAGAAACTTTTGAATCTCAAAAGATTCTGGTGTTGTAAGCAGTCCTTCGCCTTTACTGATAAGGTTTTTTTTAATAAATTTTCCCTCACTACCCAGACTTGCTGAATCTGGAAGTAGTTCTCTCAAGAGATGTATAAGTGTAGTTTTTCCTGTACTTCCTGTTATTCCATATACATTAAGTTTATCTGAGGGATTATTATAGAAATTGGATGACATAATTGAAAATGCTTTCCTTGAGTTATCGGTGATTATTAGGGTGGAATCTTTGAAGCCTGAAATCTCTCTTTCTACTATGAATACACGGCACCCCTGTTTATGAGCATCTAATATAAAATTATGACTATCAAAACGGCTGCCTTTAATGGCAAAAAATACACTCCCTTTACCTGCTTCTCTTGAATCAATAATAAGGGAGTCAACCTCTCTATCCAGGCTTCCATAAAATTTTTTAATTTGAACTCCCCTTAAAAGATCATTTAACTTCTTCATCAGGCTCAATCTCAAAATATCTGATTACTCTCTCCGCAATCCTTTTAAATAGAGGGGCAGCTACCTGAGAAGCGTATAGGGAACTATCCTCTGGTTCATCAACCAGCACTGTTAGAACATACCTTGGATTTTTGGTAGTTATTATTCCAACAAACCAGAGAACTGTCTTTCCCTCTACATATTTACCATTCTCTATCACTCCTGCTGTTCCAGTTTTACCACCAATGGAATAACCTGTTATTACCGCTCCTCCTACCCCATTTCTTCCAACCACATACTTAAGATAAGATAAAACTTTATTAGCTGTAGTTTCAGATATTACCTTTTTAATAAGGGAGGGTTTCGCCTCTTTAACGATCTTGCCATCTTTTACTATCTTTTTTATTATTTGCGGCTTCAATCTGTTGCCTTTGTTACCTATTGCCTGATAAAAACTTGTTTGCTGAAGAGGAGTCACAGTTATTCCCACACCGAAAGACATGGTTGGAAGAGTTGTATCGCTCCACTGTTCTGGTGGGAGAATATCTCCCTTTCCCTCATACGGAAAGTCCAGATTCATCTCTTCTCCCACTCCAAATAGCTTTAAATAATGATAGAGTCTATCACCAAGTAGTGATCCTACCTGAATAAAACCAACATTGCATGAATTTCTAAGTAGGTCTTTAATGGTTTGTGTGCCGTGAGGCACTATGCATGTAAATCTCTTCCCACCTTTGTATATGTATCCTTTGCATTCAAATTTATCTTCCTCACTTAAAACACCCTCTTCAAGAGCAGCAGAGGTTATTAAAGGTTTAAAGGAAGATCCTGGTTCGTAATTCCATCCATAGGCAGGATCTGGAAATTTTGCCTTTGAGAATTGAGAAAAGTCGTTTGGGTCAAAATTGGGCAATGTTGCCATACCTATTATTTCCCCTGTCTTGATATCCTCCAGTATTGTAATAACCCTTTTAGGTTTATATTTTTCAATGGTTTTCTTCATTTCAAATTCCATGATTGCCTGGATGTTTATATCTATGGTTAAGTATATATCTGCTCCGTTTTGTGGTTTCTTTATGTAGAATTCAGTTCCAGGTATCTCTCTTCCAACAGCATCCTTCAGAAATCCTATTGTTCCATACTCTCCCCTTAAAATACTATCAAATTTGTACTCCAGTCCTTCAAGTCCCCTATCAATTCCCATTTCTCCGATTATATAGGATGCCAGGTTATGCATCGGGTAGAAGCGTTCATAATAGGGCTCAAAGTATATATACTCAATGTTTAGCTTCTCTATCCTTTCTTTCTCTGTCTTATCTATTCCAGTTTTTAAAACAAGATAACTTGAGTTTGTATTAATTTTATTCTTTAGTGTTTCCCTATCAATATCCAATTGGTCTGAAACCTTCTCTAACCATCTCTCCTTATCATCAATTTGCGATGGATTGGTAACCACTCTGTATCTTTTTATGGAGATGGCAAGGATTCTTCCATTTCTATCATAAATCGTCCCTCTCTTTCCTGGAACACGCCTTCCCGCTGATTGCCACTGAGCTTCTGCTTTTCTTTTAAATTCCTCTCCCTTTATAACATCAAGGTATAGTAGTCTTACACTAAAGGCTATTGAAAGAATCAGAAAGATAAGTAAAGTTTTTACAATTTTATTTTCCACTGTTTTCTGTTTCTTCTCCACTTCCACCATCTATAAATATAACCTCCGCATCTTTTAGATTTAATTTTTCTATTGCTCTCTCTATCAATATGTTAGGGTTGGTTGCTTCCTCCAATTTAAATTCAAGATTCATCCTCTCTTCTATCAAAGAATCAAGTTCTCTTTTTAATATATTCTTTTTATTCCCCAGATTCATAATCTGGAGGTTGAGTAGTCCATAGAAAAATACCAGTAAAACTATTGCAATAATAAATATACTAAACCTTTTTAGCCACTCTGAGTTTTGCACTGCGACTCCTTATATTATCCTCAATTTCCTCTTTTTGTGGTGTTATAGGTCTTTTTGTAAGAACTTCAACCGTTCCTTCTCTTTCCAGTTCTAAAAATTTTTTCTTTACCATCCTATCTTCAAGGGAATGATACGAAATTATTTCAACAATTCCGTTTTTATTTAAGTAGCTCTGAAAAGATGAAAGAAAGGTTTTTAGATTTTCCAGCTCTTTGTTTACATAGATTCTTAATGCCTGGAATACCTTTGTTGCAGGGTGTATGCTCCCTTTCCTCATGTGGGCTGGATACAGGGATTCTATAATTTCTTTAAGTCTCTTTCCTGTGGTTATTGGAGCTTTCTCTCTTTCCTGAATAATTTTTCTTGCTATCCTCTTGGCTTCTCTTATCTCCCCAAAAGTTTTAAAGATATATGTAAGCTCCCTCTCCCCAAAAGAGTTTATCACATATTCTCCGCTTCTTAAGTTTTTTCGATATCTCATGTCGATGCTTGTATCATCATCAAAGGAAAAACCCCTTCCTTTCCTCAAGTGAAATGAGGAGAAACCTAAATCCAGAAGCATAAAATCCACTTTTTCTATACCAAGCCTTTTTAGCACTAAAGGAAAATTTTTGTAGTTATCGTTTATTAAAATAACTCTTTTGTTACCAGTTTTAAGTCTTTCTTCGGTAACCTTTAAAACATCTGGATCTATATCCAATCCTATAAGTAAGGAATCCTCTCTCATTCTTTTCATTATCTCATAGCTATGTCCACCTTCTCCTGTTGTAAGGTCAAGGAATGTCCTTTTTTTCTCAAAATCTATATAGGAGAGTATCTCTTTAACTAACACAGGTTTATGAATAGGCATTTTCATAGATTCTCCACGAGTTTACTTATAGAGTTTTCATAAGAAAGTTCTTTTGTTTCCAGGTACTTATCCCATGCATATTTATCCCATATTTCAATTCGGTTAAGAACACCAATAAATACTACATCTCTCTTTAAAGAAGCAAACTTTCTGAATTCTAAAGGGATAAGGACTCTTCCCTGATTATCAATTTCTACAAAAGTTGCCGATGAAAACCAAACTCTGAGGAAGAATCTTGCTTCTTTGGTGCTTAGATGTATTTTAGCAAGTTTTTTTGAAAGATTCTCCCACTCCTTTGCAGGGTATCCAAAAAGGCACTTTTCAAACCCTTTGGTGATTACAAATTTAGTCCCCAAATCCTCCCTATATGTAGGAGGAATCATCACTCTTCCCTTACTATCCATTTTGTACAAATAGGTTCCCATAAACATTTATTCAATTTTACCACATTTTCCCACCAATTACCACTATTTCCCTTTTTGAAATTGGCGTTTCTTTATGAATCTTTCAATAAGGAGGAAAGCATCTCCTCTTGAGAGCTTATTTCCAAACCTAATACCATCTGGGAAAAGATTATGAGAAACGGAGCACGAAAGTATTTTCTCTTTGTTTTCTCTGGCGTTTAGAAATGTAATATTCTTAATTTCATCTTTAAAAGGAAAGAGCTTAATCTCAAGAAGAAGAGCTTCTTCTATTGAAATTGGGGTATCTGGCTTTATCTCTTCCTCCGATAAAGTTTCCAGTCTGGAAAGTTCAATTATGTATGGATGTACCCAATGATCCTTTAAATCTATAAATCTTTCCTTCTTTTTAAAAATTGAGAGTACCACATTAATAAACTTTTTTAATTTAAAAACAAAAGTTTCTTCTTCTCCCTCTACATAACTTTGAGTTACATTGTATCCCCTCACAAGAAGGGTTATAAATTCTCCCTGAGTTACTGCCCAGTCTATCCTGTAAGTTCCATCTGGATAGCCAGATACCACGTCCATCTCTCTTAAAAAATTTATAGATGAAAGATATGGTTCAGGTATCTTTTCTTCTCTCTTTACTCCAATGGTGAGTATCAGTGTGGAGATGGCTAAAAATATTATAAGTTTTTTCATAGGATAATTTTACCATTTATGGGATATAATAAAATTACGATGTTTCCAAGACTAAAAATAAATCTTAAAGCTATAGGAGAGAATTACTTAACCATAAAGAGTAGATGTGAGGCGCTTGGTGTTGATGTAGTTCCTGTGGTAAAAGTTGTTCTTGGCGATGAGAATATAGTAAGGGTACTGAAGTCTTTAGGGGCAAGAGTGATCGGAGATTCAAGGGTAAAGAACATAAAGAATTTTTCCAGTATCGATGTGGAAAAGATGTTACTTCGCTCTCCCATGTTGTCAGAGATAGAAGAGGTGATTGAATTTTCAGATATTTCTTTAAATACTGAGATAGAAGTTGTAAAGCATTTATCAAAGGTGTCTTCAAGAAAAGGAAGAATTCATAAAGTTATAGTTATGGTAGAACTTGGCGAGTTGAGAGAAGGTATTATGCCTGAGGATGTTCTTCCATTTGTAAAGAAGCTTAGAGAACTTCCATCCATTGAATTTCTTGGAATAGGAACAAATCTTACATGTCTATCAGGCGTTATTCCCACTGAAGAAAATCTTAAGGTTCTACTTGAATTAAAAAATCTTATTGAGGATTATGGGATTGGGGTAAAGGTTATATCTGGTGGAGGTTCAAATCTTCTTCCTATGATATGGAGAGGGAGACTTCCAAGATTTATAAATCAAATAAGGGTTGGAGAAGGTATATTTCTTGGAGTGGAGGCAATAGATAGGAAGCCACTACCTGGTTTGAGACAGGATACATTTACCCTGGAGGCAGAGGTTATAGAGGTTAAGAGGAAACCATCTCTTCCCTGGGGAAAAAAGACTGTAGATGCTTTTGGAGAGGTGCCAGAGTTTGAGGATAAGGGAATTAGAAGAAGAGCAATTCTGGCATTGGGAAGACAGGATGTTAGTCTTTCCGGCATTATTCCATCAGATAAGTTTGAAATTATCGGTGCCTCCAGCGATCATATGGTTATTGATGTGGAAAAGTATCCCCATATTAAAGTTGGTGATATAGTTTCCTTCAATCTTAACTATGCAGGGGTCCTTTTTGCAATGACTTCTCCATTTGTGGAGAAGATTTATATTGAAGAGTGAAATATATAAGTCTCTTTTTTTCCTTCTTTAAAATAAGTGGTCTTACAATAGGAGGGGGGTATGCGATGATACCTCTTATTGAGAGGGAAATAGTCGGAAAAGATATAATAGATAAAAAAAGATTCCTCAAGTGTCTTGTGAAAGCTCAATCGGTACCAGGCCCCATTGCTATAAATAC
>QMOO01000035.1 GCA_003648245.1 Caldisericota bacterium | reverse complement strand
ATAAGAGAATATCCTTCCTCTTTCCCTGCTGTTTAACTTTAGGGTGTTTCTCCCTTCAAATTTGACAATTCCTCTGTCTGGTTTTATAAAACCAAGAATTATCTTTATAAGTGTAGACTTTCCACTTCCATTTGGACCAAAGATTGTTAAAGATTCACCCTTTAAAAGACTGAAACTAACACCCTTTAGCACCTCAACCCCCCTCCTGTATGAAAAGTGAATATTATTAACATCAAGAATACCTACCACGGTCTTTCCCTCCATAGAATATAGAAAAAGAATGGAACTCCAAGGAGAGAGGTAATTATTGATACAGGAATCTCTGTGGGTGAGAATGCTGTTCTTGAAACAAGATCAGAGAGCATGAGAAGTGCTCCACCTGATACAACTGATAGTGGAATGAGTTTAAGATGGTCTGTTCCAAATATCCCCCTTAATATATTTGGAACCATCAGTCCTATAAAACCTATGATTCCTGATACATACACACTGCTTCCTGTGAGTAATGCAATGAGGATTAGAAGAATTGTTCTTGTAAACACCACATTTACTCCAAGAGATGCTGCTTCATACTCTCCTAATATGTAAACATTTAAAGGTAGATACATGAAAATTGAGACGATAAGAGACAGGAAGAAGAAAGGTATAATAACCTTCACACTTAACCATGTGGCATTGGATAAACCGGTCATTGACCAGAAAACAGATTTATTTAGAACATCTCTTCCCCAGACTGTAAACAAAGAGGAAAAGGATGAAAAAAGATAGTTCAGAGCAATACCTGAGAGAAGTAGAATCAAAGGAGATATCCTTCCCTTGATTCTACTTATTATAAACACAAGAAAGGTTGAAAACAAAGCTCCCAGGAAAGAGAACACAGAAAGAGAGTGTGCAAATAAACTATCCAGACCAAAGAAAAGAGAAAGGGTTACAAAAAAATTTGCTCCAGATGATATACCAAAGAGATATGGATCTGCAAGAGGGTTTAGGAATAGAGTTTGGGAGAGGAGCCCTGCAAGAGAAAGTGAAGCTCCCACAAAGAATGCACTTATTACTCTTGGGAGCCTCACCTTTAAAATTATCTCTTCTCCACTTGAGGGGTGAAAAATAGAAAAAATTATCTCCTTAAACTCATATTTAACAGTTCCGAAGGAGAGGGAGAGTGTAAAGATAAGAAGAAGGAGGAGGATGAGAGAGGGAATAAAATATTTCCTCACTATCTCGCTACAGAGAGTGCTGGAAGAACTTCAAGACTCTCACCATGAATGAATTTAAAGAGTTCATAAAGCCCATCAATTATCCTTGGTCCTGGTCTGAATATAAGGTCAGGATTTATGGTGTAGATCCTTCCATTCTTTACTGCATCAATATTCTCCCATCCCGGTCTCTTCTTAACATCTCCAGGGTCAGCTCCCATATAGCCAAGAATTATAACTTCTGGATTTTCCTTTATTATGTATTCCTGTGAGAGTATGGGCCAATCTCCTTTAGCATTTTCAGCTATATTTATACCTCCAGCTTCCTCTATTAACTTACCAACAAATGTGTTCTTTCCTGCACTCATGTATGGATTATTCCATATCTCGAGATAGACCTTCTTCTTCTCAAAGCTTTTTACTTCATCGTCTATCTTTTTCCTCTTCTCTCTCAACTTGGATAGAAGTTCACTTGCCTCATCAGGATGATCAGTTATGTCTCCAATTAGCTCAATAAGAGAGAAAACGTCCTCAATACTTCTTGGGTCAAAGGCAAGTGTTTTTATTCCCATGTCTGAAAGTCTTAAAAGTAAATCCTTGGGATTACCTCTTGCTCCAAAAACAAAATCTGGTTCTAAAGAAATGATCTTTTCAATATTTGGATTGGAGAAACCTCCAACTTTTTCTTTGCTTAAGGCATCCTCTGGATAATTACAGAAGTCTGTAACACCCACCACCTGGTCTCCTGCACCTACTGCAAAGAGAATCTCTGTGTTTGAGGGAGCAAGGGAGATGATTCTTTTTGGAGGACTCTTAAATGTAATTTCATTTCCAAGGTCATCCTTTACCTTTAACACAGGATACACATCGCCATTTATAACTACCTTTCTTTCAGTAGAATTCCATCTAACCTTTAAACCGAAGAATTCAGAAAGATTTCTTAAAGGAACTGCTGTTCTTCCATCTTTGATGAATGGAGCAAAGTAGAGATTCACTGGAACACTATTTACAAAAGCGATTTTCTTCCCTATAAAGAGAACTACCTGAGCGTAGGCATTTTCAACTTTGATAGATTTTGTGCTTGGATCCCATTTTACCAATGCATCCACTGCATCAGAAAAATTTCTTAAAGGAACCGCTGTTCTTCCATCTTTGATGAATGGAGCAAAGTAGAGACCTACTTCCTTCCCATTCAAATAACCTTTACTTGATCCAATCTTAACTGTTAAGGTGATCTCATGTGAATAGGAAACCTTTTGAAGTGTAATGGTAAATAGAAGTGAAATAAGAATTAGAGCTAAAATTAACTTTTTCATTATACACCTCCTATCCTTTCCGCGAAGGCGGAAGGCGATTTTGTATCAGGCAGGTTTCCTGGCTCAGGGGTAATAGCGCAAAATTAACCTCTTAAGCCTTCCCAGGTCTTCCCCAGTGACTTAAGAGTACGTGCTCCCCCATCACAGTTGCGGGACAGCAGCGGATTCTCACCGCTTTCCCTACACCTGACACAATTAAATTCTATCACAAAATTTTAAATCATTACAACTTGCATTAGTAAAGGTTCTAAATTATTATTAAAGAAAAAGATTTAAGGGGTGATGAATGGAGAAAAGCTTGATAAGTCATATGATGGATGAGGAAAGGGCTGTAATGGAGGCAGAGAGGTGCCTTTTCTGTTATGATGCTCCGTGCGAAAAGAAATGCCCTGCCCATCTTCCAATATCACGATTTCTGTTTATGGTAAGGAGCAAAGATTTCGTTGGAGCAACGAAACTTGTTAGAGATGCTCACGCTTTTATAAACACAGCTGGATACGTTTGCCCTGAAGAGATGCTATGCCAGACTGCATGCACAAGAAGTCAGATTGACTCTCCTGTAAACATAAGGGAGGTACACAGATTCCTCACAGATAACTTTGATGTGGAAAGATACCTTTCTCTTCCAGCAATGGATAAAGAGGAGATAGCCATAATTGGAGGAGGTCCCTCTGGTCTTTCGTGCGCCTTTGAGTTGAGAAAAATGGGATACAAACCTGTTGTGTTTGAAGAAAGTGAGTTAGGAGGTATTCCAGTTCAGGAAATATTCGAAGAAAGGCTCCCTTATGGAGTTATTAGAAAAGATACTGACTTTATCGTCAAAAATTTCGTCTACGAAATTAAAAGGGAGAAGACTACCGAGATAAAACCACTATTAAACAAATACAAAGCAGTGTTTATAGCGATTGGACTTACAAAAGAAACAGAACTTAAAATTAAAGGAATGGAACTTAAAGGAGTGTACAAAGCAAGGGATCTCTTAAGAAAGATAAAAAGAAAGGAAAACTTACCAGACCTTGGCGAAAGAATAGGGATTATAGGAGGAGGAAATGTAGCCCTGGAAATAGCAAATACACTTAAAACTCTGTTTCCCGATAGAGAGATTTTAATAATATACAGAAGAGGACTCTCTGACATGAAAGCGTTTCCCGAAGAGATAGAAAGAGCAGGAAGAATTGGTGTTAACTTCTATTTCCAGTCCATTCCAGAAGAGATTGTGGGAGAAGGAAAGGTAGAGGGAATAAAAGTAAGTCAAACTAAACTGGTAAAAAGGGATGAGTCTGGTAGAAGAAAGCCAGAAAGAATAGAGAGAAGCGAGTTCGTAATACCTCTTACATCTCTTATTACTGCTATAGGTCAAAAGATTGAGGAGGTTTTCCCTGAAATAGAGAAAGAAAGGGGTGTAATAAAAGTTAATGAAAACTTAATGACAAACATTCCTGGAGTCTTTGCAGGAGGAGATGTGATAAACGGAGGAGACACAATTACAAGGGCAGTAGGGGACGGGAAAACTGCAGCAAAGAAAATAGATGAGTATTTAAGGAGGAAGAAAGATGTTTAAAAGAAAGGATTTATCTATAGATTTTCTTGGTATTCATCTTGAGCATCCATTTATTCTATCTGCCTCCCCTCCCACAGATGAACTTGAAATGGCAATAAACGGGCTTGAAGCAGGCTGGGCAGGTGTAATACTTAAGACAACCTCTGTAGAGGGAACTGAGGTTGATCTAAAGTATCCCATGATGTCTTCATTTGGTACTACATCTAAAAGGATAGTGGGACTTGGTAATATTGACCTTATATCAAAATATCATATTGATGAGGTGGAAAAGAGGGTAAAGATACTTAAGGAAAGATTTCCAGAAAAACTCGTAGGGGCAAGCATAATGGGGGCAAAAAAAGAAGACTGGCAGACTCTTGTTTATAGGCTGAAAAAGGCAGGTGTGGACCTTATTGAATGTTCCTTCTCATGTCCTCAGGGAAGTATGGGAGAGAGTCCTGGAAGAATGCTTGCCCAATCTGTTTCAGCCACAGAAAAGGTTACAAGATGGGTGAAGGAGGCAGCAGGTGATACTCCTGTGCTTATAAAGATAACCCCACAGGTAACAGACATAGTAGAGGTTGCAGAAGCTGTAAAAAGAGGTGGAGCAGATGGAATAACTGCGAGCAATACCATTCCTTCAATACTTGGAATAGATATATACTCCTTCGAACCCTATCCTACAGTTTTCGGGAAAAGTTCCTACTCAGGTCTATCTGGAAACGCCATAAAACCTATAACTCTAAGGACAATAGCAGAGATTAAAAAGAATGTTGATATAGTAGTCTCTGGAAATGGCGGGGCATATTCATGGAGAGATGCTGTTGAAATTATGCTTGTTGGTGCAAGCAATGTACAGTTCTGTACTCTTCCCATGCATTATGGCTTTAGGGTAATTGAAAGTCTTTTGAGCGGACTATCCCATTATCTTGAAGAGATGAATTTCTCCTCTCCCATGGATATAGTGGGTAAGTCCCTTCCAAGGATAATACCCAACGAGGAACTTCCAGAAATAGAAGTCAAAGCACATATTGATGAAGATAAGTGTGTTGGGTGTGAACTCTGCTATGTATCCTGTAGAGATGGAGGACACATGGCAATAGAATTGAGGGAAGATACAAGAGTTCCCAGAATCAATGAAGATAAGTGTGTTGGATGTGCAATGTGTATGCAGGTCTGCCCTGTAAATGCAATTCATATGGTGGAAAAGATGGATTCTAAGGAACATAGATTTGTAAGGAAGTAGAAATGAAAACTATTAAGATAAATTTTGTGCTTAACGGGGAGGAAATTGTAGATGAGGTACCTGTGAACATAACTTTACTTGATTACTTAAGGGATTATCTCCGTCTCACCGGTACAAAGGAAGGTTGTGGAAAAGGAGAGTGTGGGGCATGCACCGTTATAATAAACGGAAGGAGCGTAAATTCCTGCATGGTTCTTATTCCTCAGGTGGACGGGAAAAATGTTTTAACAATTGAAGGACTGTCAAATGATGGAGTTACTGAAATTCAGGAAGCTTTTGTAGAGGAAGGTGCAATACAATGTGGATTCTGTACTCCCGGAATGGTCATGAGTACATACTACTTACTATCAAAGAATCCTCACCCGGACGAAGAAGAAATAAGGGAAGGGCTGTCTGGAAATTTATGTAGATGCACAGGCTACAAAAAAATCATAGAAGCTGTCAAAAGAGCGAGTGGGGGTAAGAAATGAAGGAATTTGAGTATCTGAAACCAAGAGATTTAAATGAAGCACTCTTTTTTGCCAGAGAGTACAAGCACAGGAAAAAATTTCTTGCAGGAGGCACAGATCTTATTGTCAGATTAAAAGACAATCTAATTAGAGAAGACTACATTATAGATATAGGAGAAATCAAAGAACTTAAAGGCATAGAGAGGAAAAATGGTGAAATTTACATTGGACCAACAACAACACACTCAGAGATAATTGAATCCCAGATAACAAAAAAGTATGCACCTTTGCTTGTGGAGGCAGTTAAAACTATAGGATCACCTCAGATAAGAAATAGGGGAACAATTGGTGGAAATGTTTGCAACGCATCTCCTGCAGGCGATTCAATTCCCGCCCTTGTGATCTCAGGAGCAAGATTTGTTATAAAATCTCTTGATAATGAAAGAACCATAGATATAAAAGATCTCTTCCTTGGACCAGGAAAAACTTCCATAGGAGATGATGAGATACTTTACAGAATAATAATACCTGAATGGAAAGAGAATGAGATCGGGTTTTTTAATAAACTCGGGCAGAGAAATGCCATGTCAATCTCCATAGCCAGCGTGGCAGTAAAGCTTGAGAGAGAGGAAGGTAACAAATTTAAAAAAGCATTTGTATCTTTTGGAGCAGTCTCTCCAGTGGTGAATAGAGCAACCCGGTGTGAGAATTTACTCACAGAAAGGGAACTAAATTCAAAAGATTACATATTTGAAGCTGCAAGTTGTGCTGTGAATGAAGTAAACCCAATAACAGACGTAAGAGCAACAAGAGAGTATAGAAGAGAGGTTTCAAAGTACTTACTCTATGAGAGTCTCCTGAACTTATTGAGGATTGGAGGTTAGTCATATGAAAATAAAGGTTGAGAAACCTATTAAAAAGAAGGAAAGATGGATTGGAAAAAAGGTCCCGCAGGTTTTATCCAATGAGAAGGTTACAGGAAAACTTAAATATCCATCAGACATATACCTTGAAAATATGCTATGGGGAGCAGTTGTAAGGAGTAAATATCCCCATGCAGTAATAAAGAAAATAGACGCGACAAAAGCTGAAAACTTTCCAGGTGTGGTAAAGGTTCTTACCTGGAAGGACATACCAGGAGTAAACGGTTTTGGTATAGTTGTGCAGGATCAACCTGTCCTGTGCAAGGATAAAGTAAGGTATGTGGGTGATGCAGTAGCACTTATAGCAGCTGAAACCAGAGAAACCCTTTCCAAGGCAAAAGAGCTTGTAGAGGTAGAATATGAGGTGCTTCCCCCTGTTACAGACCCCTTTGTTGCTATGAGAGATGATGCTCCAAAGGTGCACAGAGACGGAAACATACACCTTCACACTGTGATAAATAAAGGAGACATAAATAAAGGATTTGGTGAGGCAGATTTAATCATTGAAAATGAATACAGAACAGGAAGACAGGAACATGCATATCTTGAAACAGAATCTGGTGTTGCATACTATGATGAGGATACTGACCTTCTTACTGTATGGTGTGGAGGGCAGTATGCATTTAGAGACCAGGCTCAAATCGCAAGAGTACTTGCCCTTGACCCAAGAAAGGTGAGGGTTATTGCTAACCCTCTCGGTGGAGGTTTTGGTGGAAAGGACGAGATAACCACACAGATACATCTTGCTCTTCTTACATATCTCACAAAGAGACCTGTAAAAATGGTTATTTCCAGAGAAGAATCCATGATTTTCTCATGGAAGAGACACCCAATGATTTTAAAATATAGAACAGGCGTTAAGAAGGATGGAACTCTTATAGCAAACGAAGTATATATCTACGCCGACACAGGAGCTTATGCTTCTCTTGGCGGACCTGTGGTAAATCTTGCTGTAGAACATTCCTGCGGTCCATATAGAATACCAAATACACATATAGAGGGCTTTTGCATATATACCAATAACGGAGTCTCTGGTGCCTTCAGGGGGTTCGGTGTCAATCAGGTAACCTTTGCCATGGAATCTCAAATGGACGAAATTGCAAGAAAACTCAACATGGATCCAGTGGAGTTAAGAAGAAAGAATATCTTAAAGAGGGGAGAAGAAACAGGTATTGGGAGTAAGATTGAAACCAGCATGGGTCTTGACATAATTTTAAAAGAAATGGAAAACTCTTCTATTTATAGAGATAGAGCTAAAGAGGAAAATTTGGATAAAAAACCCTGGATAAAAAGAGGAGTTGGTGTAGCAATCTCATATCAGGGAACAGGACTTGGAGTTGGACTTCCAGATTATGGATCTGCCTGGATAGAAATGAGAAAGGATGGCGGATTTAATGTATTTGCAGGAAATGTGGATGTGGGACAGGGACTTCAGACGAGCTTCAAACTCATCGCTCTGGAAACACTCTGTTTGAGGGATGAAAGGAAAGTCCATATAATAACAGGAGACACCCATCTTACACCTGACTCTGGCACCTCCACTGCGTCTGCAGGAACATATAGAGGCGGTAAAGCAATCCGTATGGCAGGAATAAAAATGATAGATTTACTAAAAAAACACGCTTCCAGAATGTTGGGCGAGAATAAGGAAAATCTTGAAATAGAGGATGGAACCATCTTTGTAAAGGACAATCCGGATAGAAGGATAAGCTATGAGGAACTTGGAGAAATTCTATTTAAGAAAGGAAGGCTTCCAAAAACTGAAGGGCACTTCTATTTCCCCACATCAAAAACAAAAATACCAGGTGCTTTTGGCCTTCCCCATTACATTTTTAGTTTTTCAGGAAGCGTAGCCCTTGTTGAGGTAAACACCCTAACAGGCAAGGTAAATCTTGTAAAAGCTGTAAATATAATCGACGGTGGGAAGGTAATTAACAAACTTGGTTTTGAGGGTCAATCTGAAGGTGGAATAGTTATGGGTATGGGCTATGCTCTTACAGAAGATACCATAATAAAAGATGGATACTTCCTTACAAAGAACCTCTCCACATACATAATCCCCACCATAAAAGATGCACCTAAAGAGATAGAAACAATACCTGTGGAGACATATGAGGAGCTTGGTCCTTTTGGAGAAAAGGGAATAGGAGAAACTGTAATGGTTCCCATAGCTCCAGCAATAACAAATGGAATCTTCGATGCAGTGGGGGTAAGAATAAGGCAGATTCCTGCCACTCCTGAAAGAGTCTTTTGGGCTATCAGAAAGAGGGAAAATAAATAATCGAACATCTGTTTGGGTTGACAAGTTTAAACTTTGTTATAAAATTTTGGATTTGGAGGGTTTGATTTGACTTAATGTCACTTCAATGCCCACCATAGGGCGCTTTGAAGCAACCCTCCCCCTCACCCTCCTCCCTCCCAAGGGTCAGGAGAAAGAAGTCCCTGGCCCTTTCCCATTAAAGAATAAGGTTTAATATTCCACCAAGAAGAACTGCAAAGATCATTTCAGAAAGGGCAATAAGGGTGGCATATTTCCATCCCATTTCTCTCTTTAAAGCTGCAAAGGTTGCAATGCAGGGAAAGTAAAAAAGAGTTATGACTGAATAAATTATGAGTTGCTTTGGAGTCATAACCGTGATAAGTTTCTCTGTGCCAAAAAGAGTAAATAGCATAAACAGAGTAAGCTCTTTTCGTAGAATTCCAAATATAAGAGTTATGCTTGTTGAAGGTGGAAGTCCAAGAAATTTCGTAAAAAATGGGGAAACAAAAGCTACAAAACCGTCTAAAAAACCGAAAACCTTCAGAATCTCAAGAAGGAAACTTCCAATAACTATTATTGGAAAGGCAACATATATAAAATCCTTTAATCTAAACCATGTCTGCTTTAAAACAATAGAAAGAGTTGGTTTTCTTAGAGGAGGTACCTCCATTATCAAACCAAGACTCTTACCCGGTGCAATTTTTGATAAAAATTTTCCCACAAGAAAAATAACAATAAAATCTATTACGTAAACTATAATCACATATTTAAATCCGAGAAATATACCAACAAGACCTAAAATAACTATTGTTCTTGCAGAGCATGGAACAAGTGTTGCAAGTACGCTTGCAAGAAATTTCTGTCTCTTTGTCTCCAGTATCCTTGTTCCAAGAACTGCTGGTACATTACACCCGAATCCAAGAATTAAGGGAAGGAATGCCTTTCCGTGAAGACCTATGGTATGCATAACAGAGTCTGTAAGGAAAGCGATTCT
>QMOO01000034.1 GCA_003648245.1 Caldisericota bacterium | reverse complement strand
TTATAAAACAAAGATTTAAAACAATCCTCGAAGAATTAAATATAAGATACGACATAATAAATGCAGTTCTTAAAAAAGATGATTTTTCACCTTACTTATCCTGTAAAAAAGCAAAGTTTATCGAGAAAAACTATAATTCGGAGGAATTTAATGATTTCGTTCTCGCATACAAGAGAATATATAATATAGTTAGAGATTTTGAGGTACAGAAAAAATTAGAGGAGGAACTGTTTTCAACTGATTATGAAAAAAAACTTTTCTCTAAGTGCTGTGAATTAAAGAGAAAGGTTCAGGAATTAGATTTGATGGATTTTGAAAAGATTATGAATGAATTTTACTCTATAATTCCGAATATTAACGACTTTTTTGATAATGTTCTTGTTATGGATAAAAATGAAAATGTAAGAGAGAATAGATTGTCTCTTCTCTCAGAGCTACTTAGCATATTTAAGGAATTTGCATCTTTTGAGGAAATTATAAAAAAACAATCATAGAAGGAGAGGTAAAAATGCCAAAAAGAATCTATAAGTTTGAAGAGGGTTCAAAAGAGCTAAAGAGTTTACTTGGTGGAAAAGGAGCTGGATTGGCTGAAATGACAAGAATTGGACTTCCAGTCCCTCCAGGTTTTACAATAACAACAGAGGTGTGCATAGAATATTATAAAAGTGGAGAGAAGCTTCCGGAGGGTTTGGATAAGGAAATTTTAGACCACATGGTGTGGCTTGAGGGAAAGAGTGGAAAGAAATTTGGTTCAAAAGAAAATCCCCTTCTTGTATCTGTTAGATCAGGAGCACCTATTTCTATGCCTGGTATGATGGATACAATTTTGAATCTTGGGTTAAATGACGAAACTGTTGAGGGATTGAGTGTGCTCACCAATGATGAAAGATTTGCCTATGATTCTTATAGAAGATTTATACAGATGTTCAGCAATGTAGTAATTGGTATTCCTCACGAGAAGTTTGAAGAAGCTCTGACAAAGATAAAGGAAAAGTATAATGTAAAAGAGGATCCAGAAATTCCTCCTCAGGGTTTAAAAAAGTTAATTAGAAATTTTAAAGATATATATAAAAAAGAAACAGGAGAAGATTTTCCTCAGGATCCATATAAGCAACTATTTATGGCTATAGAGGCTGTATTCAAATCCTGGAATAATGAAAGGGCAATAGTTTATAGAAAAATCAACAAGATACCAGATGATCTTGGAACAGCAGTGAATATAGTAACAATGGTTTTCGGCAACATGGGGAATGATAGTGGAACTGGTGTAGCGTTTACAAGGGATCCAAGAACTGGAGAGAAACATATGTATGGAGAGTTCTTGCCAAACGCACAGGGTGAAGATGTTGTTGCAGGAATAAGAACTCCACATGCTATAAATGAATATTCAAAACAAGATGCTAATAAGAATCTTCCAACCATGGAAGAGATGATGCCAGATGCATATAAAGAGTTAGTAAATGCATCTCTCATTCTTGAGAAACATTACAGAGATATGCAAGATATAGAATTTACTGTGGAGAGGGGCAAGCTTTATCTTCTTCAGACAAGAACAGGTAAAAGAACAGCAATGGCAGCTGTAAAAATTGCTGTGGAGATGGTGGATGAGAGTTTAATTTCCAAAGAGGAAGCAGTTATGAGAGTGACACCTGAAAATATTGATACTCTTCTTCATCCACAGATAGATCCCAATGTAAAGAAAGATGTTATTGCAAAAGGCCTTGCAGCAAGTCCTGGTGCAGCTGTTGGTAGAGTTGTCTTTGATCCAGATGAAGCAGTAGAACTTGAGAAAAACGGAGAAAAGGTTCTTCTTGTAAGACCTGAAACAACTCCAGATGATATACATGGAATGAATGCTGCTCAGGGAATCCTTACAGCAAGAGGAGGCATGACATCCCATGCAGCAGTGGTAGCAAGAGCGATGGGGAAACCTGCAGTTGTTGGATGTGAAGAGCTATTCATAAATATAAGTGAAGGCTACTTTATTGCAAGAGATAAAAAGATTAAAAAGGGAGAAGTTGTTACCATAGACGGGACAACAGGAGAGGTGTATCTTGGAGAGGTTCCTCTAATTATGCCCTCTCTTAGTGGTAACCTTCAGAAAATTCTTAAGTGGGCAGATGAAATTAGAACTCTCGGTGTAAGAGCAAATGCAGATACTCCTGAACAGGCAAAGAAAGCAAGAGAATTTGGTGCAGAAGGAATTGGCTTAGCAAGGACAGAGCACATGTTTTTTGGAGAAGAGAGGCTTCCAATAATGCAGGAAATGATAATGGCGAGAACAGAAGAGGAAAGAAGAGAAGCTCTTAACAAGTTACTTCCCATGCAAAGGAGTGATTTTGTAGAGTTGTTTAGAACTATGGAAGGTTTTCCGGTAATTATAAGGCTTCTTGATCCACCTCTTCATGAGTTTCTTCCTAATAGAGAAGAGATACAACAGGAAATAAATGAACTTAAACTTAGCTTAAAGAATGCTGAAAGTCTAAGAAAAATGGATGAGCTAATATCCAAGATAAGGGAAAAAGAGAGAATTCTCTCTGTTATTAACGAACTTCATGAGTTTAATCCAATGTTAGGTTTCCGTGGTTGTAGACTTGGGATTATATACCCTGAAATATACGAAATGCAGGTAAAAGCAATAATAGAAGCAGCAATAGAGGTTACTCTTGAAAATATAGAAATCTACCCTGAAATAATGATTCCTCTAATAGGTCATGTAAATGAGCTGAGATATCTTAAGGATAAGTTAGAAGAAACGATAAAAGAGGAAATAGAAAAAGCAGGGGTAGAAATTGAATATAAATTTGGAACAATGATTGAGATTCCGAGAGCGGCTTTAACTGCTGATGAGATAGCTATGTATGCAGATTTCTTCTCCTTTGGAACAAATGATTTAACACAAATGACTTTTGGTTATTCAAGAGACGACGCTCAGGGCAAATTCCTTGCAAAGTATGTAGATATGAAAATTATAAAAGAGGATCCATTTAAAACACTGGATTGGGATGGTGTTGGTCAATTGGTTAGAATGGGAACGGAAAGCGGTAAAAAAGTAAAGAAAGATCTTGAAGTGGGAATATGCGGAGAACACGGAGGCGATCCAAAAAGCATAAAATTCTTCTTTAACGCAGGTCTTGACTATGTCTCATGTTCACCATACAGGGTTCCAATAGCGAGACTTGCTGCAGCACAAGCTGTAGTAGAGGAGAAACTTGCAAAGAAATAAAACTATACGTGAAGAATTAGAAGATATAGAGAAAAAAACACTCTCCCTTTTAGGAACTAAATCCAGGGATACAAAAGGGAGAGTGTTTCCTGAGGAGAAGTGTCCTATAAGGACAGAGTTTCAAAGAGATAGAGATAGAATTATTCACTCGAAGGCATTCAGAAGATTAAAGGAGAAAACACAGGTTTTCTTTTTCCCGGCAGGAGACCACTATAGAACAAGACTTACCCATGTACTTGAAGTTTCTCAAATTTCAAGAGTTATAGGTAAAAGTTTAAGATTGAACGAAGATTTGATAGAAGCAATAGCGCTTGGACATGATCTTGGACATGCTCCTTTTGGACACATGGGAGAAGAAATTTTAGATAAAAAATACAAAGAGTACGTTCCAGCTGGCGGCTTCAAACATAATGAACAATCATTAAGAATAGTTGATGTGTTAGAGGAAGGATATAGAAATAAGGAAAGAAGCGGACTTAATCTAACATGGGAAGTAAGAGATGGAATACTTAAACACTCAAAAGGACTAAGAGAGATTAAGGAAGGAATTATTAAAGATATGCCAAAAACACCAGAAGGCCTTGTCGTTGCCCTAAGTGATAGAATAGCATATTTAAATCACGATCTCGATGATGCTATAAGAGCTGGGGTTGTAAAAGAAAGTGATATACCCAGGAGCATAACAAAACTCCTTGGTAACGCAACTCCTGAGAGAATCGATACTATGGTTAAAGATCTAATAAACAATTTTATACAAAAAGAAAATTTATTCTTCTCAGAGGAGATTTCCTATGTTATGGATATCTTTCTTGATTTTTTAAAGGATGTTCTATACTACAACGACGAAATAAGAGGAGAAGAGAGATTCAAAATAGAAAAAGTAATATCAGATATGTTTGATTATTTTATGGAAAAACCAGAAAAGTTACTGAGCTTTGTGAATAAATATGAACTTCCACAACAATTTTCTACTTGGGAAGATGCTCTTAAAATTAGAGAGATAAGGACAAGGTACGTATGCGATTATATATCCGGCATGACAGATGAGTACCTTTTAAGTTTATACAATGATTTATTTATACCTAAACCATGGACAAAGTAAAGGATCTGTATGAATTTGCAGAAGAACTCAGAGAGAAGGTAGATATAGTAGAATACATCTCTCAATACGTCAAATTGAAAAAGAGGGGAAAAAATTATATGGGACTGTGTCCATTTCATCCTGATAAAAATCCATCGTTCAGTGTCTCAAGAGAGAAAGGTCTATTCCATTGTTTTGGATGTGGGGTTGGGGGAAATATATATCATTTCATAATGAAAATTGAAGGTGTGGATTTCATAAAAGCCGTTGAAATACTGGCTAAGTGGGCAGGAATTGAAATTCCCAGATATAAAATTAGCAAAGAAAAAGGGGAAATATATAATCTTCATGAAATTTTTACATCTTTTTTTGAAAAGTTGCTCTACAAAACTCAGGAAGCCATAAACTACCTCAAGAACAGAGGACTTAAGGAAGAAATCATATCTAAATTTAGGCTGGGTTATGCCCCGGAAGATATATCTTTTTTTCTTAAAGAAAAAGCTATAAAACCAGAATTGTTTAAAAAGACCGGATTGTATCCCTTTTCGCATTTTGCAGGAAGGCTTATTTTTCCCATATTTGACACTGTGGGTAGAGTAATCGGTTTTTCGGGCAGAACTTTAAAAGATGAGGAGCCAAAGTATATAAATTCTGGTGAGTCAGTGTTTAAAAAAAGGGAAGCACTTTATGGTATCTTTCAGGCAAAAGATTCAATCCTTAAAAAGAGAGAAGTTATACTTGTAGAGGGCTATATGGATGTAATAATGCTTCATCAAAATGGCATAGAAAATACTGTTTCCTCTATGGGAACTTCTTTCACTATGGATCAAGGAAAGATACTAAAGAGATTTGCAGATAGAATTTATATATGTTTTGATCCAGATATAGGTGGAATCTCGGGTACAAAAAGAGCTCTTGATATAGCCGAAACTTTAAATTTTGATGTACGGATAGTTGAGATACCAGGAAATTTTGATCCCGATGAATTTGTGTTTAAAAATGGAAAGGACAGCTTCTTTAATCTTCTAACAAATGCACCAGATGTAATAACATTTCTATGGAATGAAGCAGAGAAAATGCATAAAAATGAGGAAAGTTTTGTTCCACTTGTAAAAGATTTAATAGAGATAGTGAAGAGAATAAAAGATCAAACTAAGAGATTTGAAATTATAAGAAAGATATCAGAGAGGACCAAATTTCCTGAAGATATAATACTAAATGAAATCAAGAGAAGGAGAAAGAAAAGAAGAAAAGGTGAGACTGTATTAGAACAAAAGGATCTCCTTGAGAAAGAGTTTTTATCAGCTATTGTTAAAAATGAGAGGTTTTTTAGTATAATAAAAGATGAGATTGACGAGAATTACTTTTTTACAGAAAGATATAGAGAGTTGTACAAAAAGATTAACTCTAATTTAACTAAAGATGTACTGGAAGAAGACTCTATCTACAGAGAGATACTCCTTAAGGATAGCGAAATAAGTGAAGAAGTTTTTTTTGACATTTTCAGAAGATTTAAGTTAAGATACCTTATGAGAGTCAAAGAGGAGATTATAAAGGAGATTAATAAGATAGATAAAGAGGATAAGGATAGGTTTGATTATCTAAAGTTAAAGTTATTTGAGATTGAGAAAGAAATAAAAAGTTTTTTACACAAAAAGGAGGTGTAAAGCTTGCCTGAAAAATTCAAACATAAGGAGATAGAGAATTTAATAAAAGAAGGAAAAGAAAAGGGTACACTTTCTTATGAAGATATAATTGAAACCCTTAAATCTATTGAAGATCTTACTTCTGAAGAGGTAGATGAAATGTATGAAACACTTATAGAAGAAGGTGTTAAATTTGGGGATAAAAAAGAGATTCAGTTGGAAACACAAAAAGAAGAGACAAAAGAGGAAGAAAAAAAGCAAGAGGAGGAGATGATTGGTCCTCTTGATCCTGTTAATGCGTATCTCAGGGAGATAAGTAAAATCCCTCTCCTTAGCCCAAAAGAAGAGTATGAACTTGCAAAAAAGATGAAAGAAGGTACACCTGAAGAAAGAGAAAAGGCCAGAAAAAAACTCATTGAGAGCAACTTAAGACTCGTGGTAAGCATAGCAAAGAAATACATAGGTCAAGGACTTCTCTTTCTAGACTTAATTCAGGAAGGAAACCTTGGGTTAATAAAAGCAACAGAGAAATTTGATTATAGAAAAGGATGGAGGTTCTCGACCTATGCTACATGGTGGATAAGACAATCCATAACAAGGGCTCTTGCTGATCAAGCAAGAACTATAAGAGTACCTGTTCATATGGTAGAGAATATAAATAGGTTGAAGAAAGTTACAAGACAACTAATGCAGAAACTTGGAAGAGAACCAACAGATGAGGAAATCGCTAAAGAAATGGGACTCCCCGTTAAAAAAATACAGGATTTCAAAAGAATCGCCCAGGTTCCTATCTCCCTTGAGACTCCTGTGGGCGATGACGAAGATACAAGACTCGCAGACTTTGTAGAAGATAAAAGGATTCTTTCCCCTGAGGAGGAAACAATAATAAGTTGCTCCAACGAAGAACTCATGGAAATGCTTAAATTCTTACCAGAAAGAGAGAGGGAGATAGTAAAGTTAAGATTTGGACTTGGTGGTAATGTTCCTCACACTCTTGAGGAAGTGGGAGCAAAGTTTAATGTAACAAGGGAAAGAATAAGGCAGATAGAATCTAAGGCTATAAGAAGATTACGTCAGCTACTAAAGAAGGAAAAGAAAATATAAAGTATATATATGGAAGAAATTAAAATAAGACCCATGACCAACAGGGATATCCCTGAAGTAGTATCCATTGAGAATGTAAGTTACTCTGCACCGTGGTCTAGAAGAGAGTTTTATGGCGAATTAAATTTTAACAGGTTCGCCCGTTATTTTGTTGTAGAAATGAACCAGAAGATTATTGGGTATATAGGAAGTTGGTTCTTTAAGGATTTTGTTCACATCACAAATGTAGCAGTTCATCCAGATTTTAGAAAGAAGGGCATTGGAACAAAGTTGATGAATTATATAATAAATCTTGCAAAGAGTAGAAAAGTTAAGAAAATAGTTCTTGAGGTAAGGGTATCAAACACTATAGCACAAAGACTCTATAAGAATCTTGGTTTTAAAGTAGAAAAAGTAAAGAAAGAATATTATCCAAACAACAAAGAAGATGCTTTCTATATGGTGAAGGTGTTATAAAATTTTTAAAGGGGAGGATATCCTCCCCTTTAAATTTACTCACTTCCTATTATTGTTATCCTTCCCTCAACTTTTGGTGATATGGGGGTATGGGCTCTTATATACTCTTCAAGAACTTCAGGAATGGTAATAGATGTATCATATTTCTTATCCATTGGAAGATTCTTGAACATAAAGTAACCATCACCACCACCTGCCATCCAACTATTAATGGCAACAGTATACTCTTTATTCAAATCTAATGGTTCACCATTTACATAAACGTCTGAAACTCTTTCACCAGGAACAACAATTTCTCCCGTATCCATATCTATCTGTTGTGGTGTTTTACTAACATCAATGGTGAATTTTAAACCGGAGACCTGAAGGAATGCACCTGAGACTACAGTTTTTGGATCTCTTGGATCATTTGGACCTATAAGCGCAGATGCACCCCTTTCAAGGGCCTGTTTAAGAATACTTCCTTTAACTTTTACAAGAACAATAGAATTGCCAAATGGATGCATTTCAAGAAGAGTTTTTGTTGTTATAACTCCCTTTGGATAGATCTTGTCTCCTCTTATCCCTCCACCATTGGTTACTGCTACATCAGTTCCAAATTTCCATCTGAAGGCATCAGTAAAGAGGTTTCCAATAGCTGCCTCTTTCTTTCTTACTGTAATCTTTCTTGCGTCAAGGTCCACAAGAGATTCTCCTACTGGTGCAGGTGGGGGCATCTGATTAATAAAGTATGTTACAAGTTTATCAAGAAGAGGATCTTTTGGTACACTTTCATCTAAGAGATGAAGGCGCCATTTATAAGAGTATATACCTTTTCTATCCACTGCTATTTGAAGTTCACCAAGGTATGCTGCTCTTGCTCCATCCTGAACTATTATAGTTTCACCGCCACCTGGAGTCTTTACAATCACTGGTTCAGTAACGAGCGTATGTGAATGTCCACCAACTATCACATCTATACCATCTACCTTTGATGCTAAATCTTTATCTGCATCAATCCCAATATGAGTAAGTGCAATAATTACATCAACTCCTTCACTTTTAAGGGTAGATACCATATCTTTGGAAACTGAAACAAGATCTCCATTAACCTTTACTTTATCTCCAAGGTTTGTTATAACCGGAAGATTCGGTGTTATGAGTCCAAAAACACCTACTTTCAAACCCTTAACTTCAAAAATTGTATAGGGTTTAATTTTTCCTTCGAGTTTGGGTTCTTCACTTACATCAAGATTTGCAGCAAGAACTGGTATTGTACAATAATCTAATGCTTCTCCAAACACTTCAGGTCCTTGATCAAACTCATGATTACCTGGAGTCCAGGCATCTGCTATCATATCCCAAAACAAGGTTTCTGGAATTCCTTTAAATGCTCTGAAGAATGGACCAAGAAAATCATCGCCCGATGTAAGGAAAAGAACTCTCTTTCTGGATTTTTTAAATTTTTTCACAAGATACCCAACTCTTGCAATTCCACCCACTGTTTTTTTAACCTTTTCACCCCCAATCCTAATCTTTGTTTCAAATTCTGTAACCTGACTCTGAAGATCTGATGTTGTAAGTATAGTTAGATATTTAAGATAACCTTCCACAAGACGCGGTCCTTCAGACTGAGAAGCGATAGAAGTGTTTACTGAAACTTTAATAGGTAGTAAACTCAGAGAAAACACAATTGCTAAAACAATCAACCCCTTAACTAAATTTCTTCTTTTCATACTCACCTCCTAAATTTTTATCTTCTAAAATAAATTATATCACCTTAGTTAACATATGATAAAATTGAACTTGATGAAAGTTTTAGGTATTGAGACCTCTTGTGATGATACATCAATGGGCGTTGTAGAAAACGGCAAATTAATCTCTATGGTGAGAACCTCTTCTGAAGAATTCCATATTAGGTATGGAGGAGTGGTTCCAGAAATTGCTGCAAGAAAACATCTTGAACTTTTTCCTTTTGTGTTGAGAGAAGTTTTAAGAAAAGGTAAATTGAAATTGAAAGATATTGAAGGAGTTTCTGTCACATTTGGTCCTGGCCTTGTAGGTTCCCTTCTTGTGGGAACTGAGCTTGCTAAGACTATCTCCCTTTTTTTAAAAAAGCCATTTGTTGGTGTAAATCACCTCGAAGGTCATATCTATTCAATTTTTTTCGAATACAAAATTGGGTTTCCTTTCCTGACACTTCTTATATCTGGTGGCCACACAGAAATTATTATGGTTCAGGATCATTTAAAGTATAAAATAATTGCTACTACACTTGATGATGCATGTGGAGAGATAATTGACAAAGTAGGTAGAAGACTTGGTTTTTCATATCCAGCAGGGAAAGAGTTGGATAAATTAGCATTAAAGGGAAATCCTAATAGATATAACTTTACTCTTCCAAAATTTAAAGATATAAAAAGAAAGTTCTCTTTTTCTTTCTCAGGCATGAAAACCCAAGCATTAAATATTATAAATTCAAAGAATTTTGTCCTTGAGGATCTAATATCCAGTCTCTTTAAGGGGATAAGCGAAGAACTTCTGGATAGAATTAGATTAGTGTCCAAAGAAACAGGAATAACA
>QMOO01000033.1 GCA_003648245.1 Caldisericota bacterium | reverse complement strand
GCAGCAAGAGCTATAGGTGCCTCCAATGTGAGAATTATGTTCAGACATTTACTTCCTAATGCTATGGCTCCTGTTATAGTTTCTGCAACTTTAGGTGTAGGTGGAAACATAATCTTTGAATCAGCACTTAGCTTCCTTGGTTTCGGCATTATGCCTCCAACACCTTCATGGGGAAATATGCTTCAGAATGCTCAGAATTCCATGTTTCTTGCACCTTGGCTTGTATGGTTCCCTGGACTTGCGATATTTATAACAGTTCTCTCTTTCAACTTCCTTGGTGATGGATTGAGGGATGCCCTTGATCCAAGACTTAAGATATAAGGAGTAAATCATGGAAAAAGATGTACTTTTAGAAACAAAAGATTTAACAACTTATTTCTATACAGATGATGGGGTTGTAAAAGCAGTTGAGGGAGTTGATTTAAAGATTAGAGTTGGTGAAACCCTTGGTCTTGTAGGCGAATCAGGTTGTGGAAAATCAGTTACCTCTCTATCTATAATGAGGCTTGTGCCCTGGCCTCCCGGAAAGATAGTTAAAGGTGAAGTATGGTTTAAAGGAGAGGATCTCTTAAAGAAAACAGAAGAAGAGATGAGAAGAGTTAGAGGAAGCCAGATTTCCATGATCTTTCAGGAACCAATGACTTCACTTAATCCGGTGTTTACTGTTGGTTTTCAGATAATGGAAGCAATTCTTGTACACCAGGACATTACTGAAGAGGAAGCAAAAAAGAAAGCTATTGAGATGCTTGATCTTGTGGGGATTCCTGATCCTGAAAAGAGATTCTACAATTATCCTCATCAGATGTCAGGAGGAATGAGACAGAGAGTTATGATTGCTATGGCTCTTTCATGCAATCCTGATCTACTAATTTCAGATGAGGCAACTACTGCTCTTGATGTTACAATTCAGGCTCAGATTCTTGAGCTCATGAAAGATTTGAAAAAGAAGATAGGAATGGCGATTCTTATGATAACCCATAACCTTGCAGTAATTGCTGAAATGGCTGATAGTATTGCGGTTATGTACACTGGAAGAATTGTTGAATATTCTGATGTAAAGACAATATTTAAGAATCCACAACATCCATACACTTATGGACTACTTCACTCAATACCTCTTGTTACAAAACCAAGGAAGGAAGGAGAAAGACTTGCTACCATCGAAGGCGTAGTTCCAAACCCATATCACATGCCAAAGGGATGTAAGTTCCATCCAAGATGTCCTTATGCGACAAAGAAGTGTAGAGAAGAGGAACCTCCATTAGAAGAGATTTCTCCAGGACATTGGGTCAGATGCTGGAACTACCTGAAGCCAGGAGAGGGGGTGTAGAATGGCAGAACCTTTAGTTAAAGTTAAAGATTTAAAGAAGCACTTTCCAATACGTGGAGGAGTTTTTGGTGGAATAGTAGCATGGGTTAAAGCTGTAGATGATATATCTTTTGACATATATAAGGGCGAGACCCTCGGTCTTGTGGGTGAATCAGGATCTGGAAAGACAACAGCGGGAAAAACCATACTCCAGTTGTATAAGCCAACAGCTGGCGAGGTTTACTTTGAGGGTAGACTCATAAACAATATAAAGGGAGAGGATTTAAGAAAATTAAGGAGAAATATGCAGATAATTTTCCAGGATCCCTATGGTTCATTAAATCCAAGAATGCCTATCTCAGAAATTATAGGAGAGCCTCTTCTTGTTCATGGTTTAGTAAAAAGCAAAAAAGAAATGCTTAATAGAGTTGTTGAGGTTATGGAGCTTGTTGGATTAAGACCAGAGTATCTAAACAGGTATCCTCATGAGTTTTCTGGAGGTCAGAGACAGAGAATCGGTATTGCAAGAGCCATAGTACTTAATCCAAAATTTGTTGTTTGCGATGAGCCTGTATCTGCTCTTGATGTATCTATTCAATCTCAGGTAATAAACCTGCTAAATGATCTTCAGGAAAAACTAAAACTAACTTATTTATTTATTGCTCACGATTTAGCAGTTATAAGGCATATGTGCGATAGAGTAGTTGTTATGTATCTCGGAAATGTAATGGAGATAGCTGAGAATCAGGAGTTGTTTGAAAATCCACTTCATCCTTATACTCAAGCACTTCTTTCTGCAGTTCCTGTCCCAGATCCAGAAGTTAAAAAGGAGAGGATAATTCTCAAGGGAGACATACCGTCTCCAATAAATCCTCCATCAGGGTGTGTATTTCATACCCGTTGTCCTATTGCAATGCCTATCTGCAAGGAGGTAAAGCCTGAACTTAGAGAGGTAAAACCAGGGCATTTTGTTGCATGCCATGCTGTGAAATAATATAGAGGAGGGACTTTAGCCCTCCTCTATCACTTTTGGGAGGACGTATGGAGGAAAATATCACATTAATTGAAATTAAAGGAAAGAAGTTTAAAGAGAAATTTGGGGGCTACGATAAAAAGGATGTGGATAATTTCATAAATAAAGTAATAGAGGAATTTGAGAGACTTTCAAAAGAGAACAGTAAGCTAAAAGAAGAGGTTTCTAAATTGAAGAGTGAAGTTTCCAGAGTAAAGAATCTTGAAGAGGACATAAAGAAAACCCTTATGCTTGCTAACAAAGCAGCAGAAGAGGTAAAATTCAATGCAAAGAGAGAGGCAGATTTAATTTTGAAAGAGGCAAAGATTGAAGCAGAGAAAATAGTAAAAGATACAAAAGAAAAAGTTGAGAAACTTGAGGAGTACTTCCTTACCTTTAGAAACCAGTTTAAGCTCTACCTTCAGACTTTCATGAATCTTGTAAATGAGCTGGACAAGATAAAATCTGAGAGTGAAATTAAAGGTTAAGATTACCCCGAACGCAAAAAAGAACGAGATAAAGGGTTTTAAAGAGGAAATTTTATATGTGAAAATTTCTGCACCGCCTATAGGTGGAAAGGCAAATAGAGAGCTTTTAAAATTTTTTGAAAAAATATTCAAAGTTAAAAATATAAAAATTGTTTCAGGTGAGAAATCAAGATTAAAGATTATTGATATCCCTCTATCTATGGAGGATATCTCTAAAGCTCTTAAGAACTAAGCATTATTTCTCTTCTTTTGAGCATACCCTGATCATATTACGGATTTATTTACCGGTTTCCTTTTTATATTTTCGATGTTTGTTGTTGTAATCTTAGATGTAGGTTTCAAACATCACAATTTTAATTTGAAATTTAGCATCCATTTTGATAAAATTTATAAAAATTGCTCAGGAGGTGAAATGAATCGTGGCTAATGAAAAAGATAGAGTATTGAATATAGCAATAAATGAAATAGAAAAGAGATTTGGAAAGGGTTCCCTCATGAAATTAGGAGATAAGAGGGCCCTGCTTGATACAGAGGTGATCCCTACGGGGATACTAACTTTAGATATTGCCCTTGGAGTTGGAGGTTATCCAAAGGGAAAGATAATAGAGATCTTTGGTCAGGAAGGAAGTGGCAAATCCACTGTTGCCCTTGAGGCAGTTGCAGAAGCACAAAGAAGAGGAGGAAACACAGTTTATATAGATGCAGAGCATGCCCTTGACCCTGCTTATGCTGAAGCTATCGGCGTTGATCTCTCAAAACTATATATATCTCAACCAGATTCTGCCGAACAGGCTCTTGAAATTGCGGAGACTCTTGCAAGAAGTGGTGCGGTGGATTTATTTGTAATAGATTCAGTAGCTGCTCTTGTCCCAAAGGCTGAGCTTGAAGGTAGGATTGGGGATCAATTTATGGCTCTTCAGGCAAGACTCATGTCTCAGGTTTTAAGAAGGTTGAATACTGCCATATCCAAGTCAAAAACAGTAGCTCTATTTGTAAACCAGGTTAGAGAAAAAGTAGGAGTTGTCTTTGGAAATCCTGAAGTTACTCCTGGAGGAAGAGCTTTAAAATTTTTCTCCACTGTGAGAATTGAAATAAGAAGAGCGGATTCTATAAAAGAAGGTGACCAGGTTATAGGAAATACAGTTAAAGCGAAAATTGTGAAGAATAAAGTTGCACCACCATATAAAACTGCCTTTTTTGACATAATATATGGCAAGGGAGTCTCAAAAGTTGGCTGTATATTTGATGCTGCAGTAGATTTAAAAATTATAGATAAATCTGGTTCTTGGTACTCCTACAAGGGAAAAAAGATTGGGCAGGGGAAGAAAAAAGTGGTTGAATTCCTTGAAGGAGATAGAGAACTATTAAAGGAGATAGAGGAAACGATAAGAAGTACGGCTTTCCCGAAGCCCCAGGAAGCGGAAGAAAAGAAAGAGTAAACTGGTGAATGAGGAAGTTCTCTCCTATTCCCTGAGGCTACTGGGAAGAAAAGATTATTTTTCTTTTGAGTTAAAAATGAAATTAAAGAGAAAAGGATTTGAGGATAGAGATATAGAAGAGGTAATTGAATATCTTGTAAAAGAGAAAATAATAGACGATGAGTCTCTTATAAGGAGAGAGATAGAATATATGCAGAACAAAGAGTGGGGGGAAAAGAAGATAGTTTATAAATTGAGAAATAAATTTCTCCCAATGGATTTTATTAAGAAAGGAATAAAGAATTATTTTGATAAAGAGAAAGATATTGAAAATGCTTTAAAGTTGATGGAGAGAAAAAGCGATTCAAAAAATATATACTCTTTATTGGTTTCAAGAGGATTTACCTATCCCACAATAGTTGAAGCTAAAAGGAAAAAGGAGGAAAGAAGATGAGGATATCATTATTTTTATATGAGTTACTGATAATTGCTACATTTTTTCTTGGAGGAATAGTAGGATTTTATATAAGGAGATATATAGCCGAGAGTAAAATTCAATCTGCTGAAAAAGAGGCAAAGAAGATAAAGGAAGAGGCTATAAGGCAGGCAGAGGTCAGAGCCAAAGAAATGCTTTCCAAAGCAAGAGAAGATGCTGTTAGGATTAGAAGCGACGCTGAAAGAGAGCTTAAGAGAAGAAGACAGGAGATACAGAAAATAGAAACAAGGCTCTTTCAGAGAGAAGAGATGCTGGAAAGAAAACTTGAAGCAGTGGAGAGAAGAGAGAGGAGTGTCTCTCAGAAAGAAGAGGAACTCAAAAAGATTAAAGAGGCTTTAAGAGATCAATACGAGAGACACAAGAGAGAACTTCTAAGAGTTGCCCAGCTTACAGAAGAGGAAGCAAAAAAGGAACTCTTTAGAAAATTAGAAGAGGAGCTAAAGATAGATATCAGTAAGAAGATAAGACTGTATGAAGAAGAGCTTAAGGAGAGACAAAAAGAAAAAGCTCAGGAAATACTTGCCACTGCAATTCAGAGGACCGCTGTAGATTTCGTCGGTGAATCTACCATAACTGTTGTTCCTCTTCCAAATGATGATATTAAAGGCAGAATAATTGGAAGAGAGGGTAGAAATATAAGAACTTTTGAGTCCCTTACTGAGACTGAGCTTATAATTGATGATACTCCAGAAGCAGTGGTTATATCTTCATATGATCCCATACGGAGAGAGGTTGCAAAACTTACTCTTGAAAAGCTCATCCTCGATGGAAGAATACACCCGTCAAGAATTGAGGAGCTTTACGAAAAAGCAAAGAATGAGATGGAAGAGATAATCCTTGAAGAAGGAAATAAAGCAATTCTTGAAGCAGGCATAGGAGATCTTCCAAGAGAATTAAAGAAGCTCCTTGGAAAACTCAAATTTAGAACCAGTTATGGACAGAACGTTCTTAAACATTCTCTTGAAGTTGCCTTTCTTGCAGGAACAATGGCAGCAGAACTAGGAATGGATGTAAAAGTTGCAAAGAGAGCTGGTCTTCTACATGATATTGGTAAAGCCCTAGACAAAGAAATGGAGGGTCCCCATGCAATAATTGGAGGAGAGATTTTAAGGAAATTCGGAGAGATAGAAAAAGTTATTCATGCTGTCCAGGCACACCACAATGAGATTCAGCCAGAGACACCTCTTGATTTTATAATACAGGCTGCTGATGCAATTTCTGCTTCAAGACCAGGTGTGAGAAATGAGACGATTGAGCAGTATATAAAGAGAATTCAGGAACTTGAAAAGATTGCCTCTTCCTTTCCTGGCGTTGAGAAAGCTTATGCACTTCAGGCAGGAAGAGAAGTCAGGGTATTTGTTAAACCAGATACTATAGACGACATGCTTCTTCCTAAACTTGCTTACGACATTGCAAAAAAGATAGAGAATGAGGTTATGTATCCAGGACAGATAAAAGTTTTAGTAGTAAGAGAGAATAAGGCTGTAGGTTATGCAAAGTGAAAATAATATTTATAGGGGATATTGTTGGAAAAGGAGGGAGGAGGGTTATAAAGACCCTGCTCCCGGAGATAATTGATAAGAAAAGAATTGATTTTGTAATTGCCAATGTAGAGAATCTTGCAGGTGGTTTCGGTATTACAATAAAGACCTTTGAGGAGATTGTAAGGAGTGGTATAGATGTAGGTACAGGTGGGAACCATATATGGGATAACAAGGAGTACAGGGAGGTCTTTGAGAATTTTAAAGGAAAAGTTTTAAGACCAGCAAATTATCCTCCAGATACTCCTGGTGATGGATATACTTTAGTAAGAGTTAATGGGATTGATATTGGTATAATAAATCTCCAGGGTAGAGTATTCATGGATCCAATAGACTGCCCCTTTAGAAAAGCTGACGAAGTTCTTGATAAAATGAAAAATGTTAAAATAAAAATTGTTGATTTTCATGCAGAGGCTACCAGTGAAAAGAAAGCTATGTTTTTCTACCTCGATGGAAGAGTTAGTGCAGTTTTCGGTACCCATACCCATATACAAACTGCTGATGAAGTGGTATCATTGAAAGGAACTGCGTACATTACAGATGTTGGAATGACTGGTAGTTTCGATTCTGTTCTGGGTGTAAGAAAGGAAGATGCTATGGAAAAAATAATTAAAAGATTGCCTACAAAATTTAGACAGGCAACGGGAGATTTAAGATTAAATTCTGTTATTATTGAAGTTGATGAGAAAAGTGGTAAAACTTTGAAGATAGAGAGATTTAATAAAAACCTTGAAGAGGGGGTAAACAATGGAAAAGAAACTTAAAGAGATTAAAGAGAGAATTAAAGAGGACAAATTATTAAAGTCCTTGAATCTGTTTTTTTCACTTAATAATATTACTGTTTATCTTGTAGGTGGTTTTGTAAGAGATCTCCTTCTTGGGAAGGAGAGTAACGATATTGATATAGTTATTGATGCGCCAACAAGTATAGTAAAGGCCCTTGCGCATTTTTTGAATGGGAGTGTTTTTTATTTGAGAAAGAGAGAAATATATGCAAGGGTTATGATATTAAGTGAAGGAAGAAGAATTGATGTCTCCTTTGCCAATGAAGATAACTTAAAGGAGGAACTGGAGCGTAGAGACTTTACAATCAATTCTATGGCCATCAATCTAACGAAGCTTTTTAAAGATGAAGATGACTTCTTTATTGATCTATTTGGGGGTCTTGATGATTTAAAGAAAAAAATTATAAGACAGGTAAAGGATGATATTTATGAAAAAGACCCTATAAGGATTTTGAGAGCTTTTAGATTCAAACATTCTTTGGGTTTTAAGATTGAGGATGAAACCCTTAAAACTCTATTAGTAGATAAAAATCTCCTTGAGAAAGTTACACCAGAAAGAATGCAGGATGAGTTCTTTAGAATACTTCTTATGGATAATGATATTCTTTATGACCTCTATGAGGCAAAGGTTCTAAACGTAATCTTCCCTCACGTGAATTTTGATTTTATGGATATGGCTTTGAAGAATCTAAAGGAATCTATAGAGAAGCCAGAAAAGTTATTTAAGAGAGAAGAGATTAGAGAAGTTTTTGTAAATTTCTGGAATGAACCTGTTGGAAAAGAAATAACCCACCTTCAAACATTTAAACTTGCAGTGCTTACATTTGGAGAAGAAACACCAGCGCTGTTTATAAGAAGAAGATTTGCTGCTTCACTAAGAATATGTACGAAAGTTCAAAATGTGATTTTTGCCTACAAATATCTCAAAAATAGTTATGAAGAGGATCAGGATATCCTTGCTGTTGATTTTATTGGAACATTCTTTAGAACATATAAGAAAGAAACCATAGAGGCATACCTCCTTCTTTACTTCACATTTAAGTCTTTAAGGAAATTCCCGAAGAAAGAAGTTTTAGATTTTATAGGCCTATTTGTGAAGAATAGATTTAAGTCTCTTGTAATCTCAGGAAAAGAGATAGTAAAGGAGTATGGATTGACACCCTCCCCATTTGTTGGAGATCTCCTTATGTACTTAAAGGCACATCAAATTCTTGAGAAAATAAAAACAAAGGAAGATGCTAAAGCTTTAATAGATAAATACTTAAAAAGGGGAAGTGAGTAAATTCTTTATTAAGACCTTCGGCTGTCAGATGAATGTCTACACCTCAGACTATCTCCGCTCACTTCTCCTTTCTTCTCTATCTGAGACAGACAATCCAAAGGAAGCTGATTTTATTTTCATAAACACCTGTGATGTCAGAGAGAAGGTAAGACACAAAATATACTCCTTTATTGGTTATGTGAACAAGGTAAAGAAAAAAGATGCAAAGGTATATGTTATAGGTTGTCTTGCGCAGGTGGACAAGGAAAACATAAAAAGAAGGTTTAATCCATATCTTGTTGGTCTTTATGATAGAGAAGAGGAGCTTCAAGATATTGCTTCTTCTATAAGAGAAAATGTTAAGAGAAAAAAACTAAAAAGAATTTCAGCCTATTTACCAATAATATACGGTTGTGACCATTTCTGTTCTTATTGTATTGTTCCTTACGCCAGAGGTAGAGAGAAAAGTAAACCTTTAGAGAGGGTTATTAAGGAAGCTAAATTCCTTTTTGATTCGGGAACAAGAGAGATAATTCTTATTGGTCAAAATGTTAATGATTATGGAAAGGATCTAGGGCTTAAAGGAGGTTTTATAGAAGTAGTTAAGAGAATTTCAGAAGTTGGTTTTATAAGGGTTGGATTTCTCACATCACATCCAAAGAATTTTAAGCTTGAGTGGATAGATGAAATGAAAAGTATTCCAAACCTTCTTTCTATGTTTCATCTTCCGCTTCAAAGTGGTTCAAATAAGGTTCTCAAGCTTATGAGAAGAGGCTATACAAGAGAGAAATTTAGAGAACTTGTCGAAAAGGTTAGAAAGGTCTTCCCTGATGCCATGCTCTCCACTGATATAATGGTTGGTTTCCCGGGAGAAGAGGAAAAAGATTTTATGGATACAATAGATTTGGTTAAAGATGTTGAATTTGATAGAGCTTTTATGTTTATGTATTCAAAGAGACCAAACACCTCCTATTACAATATTTCAGATACAGTAAGTCATGAAGAAAAATTGAATAGACTCAAATTTTTAATTGAAGTTCAGGATAGGATTACTTTGAAAAGATATAAAAGTTTTATTGGAAAGGAAGTAGAGGTTCTTGTAGAAAATGTTAAGGATGGTAAGGGCATAGGGAAAGAGAAAGGGGGAAGGGTGGTTATCATAGAGGATGTGGAGAAAGAGAGTGCAGGGAAATTGATGAAGGTTAAAGTTTACGATGCAAACATAAGAGAACTCTTTGGGAGGAAATTGTGAAAATAGTTCCTCTGGGAGGGGAAACACTGGGTGTAAGAAGTATGGCTACCTTTGTTGAAACAAAGGATGCATGTATCCTTATTGATCCAGGGCTTTCAGTTGTATCTATTATTCACTCCTTTCCTCCGACTCCTTTTGAATTAAGAGCCTTGTTTAATGTAAAGGAAAGTATTAGAAAGGCAAGTAAAAGAGCCCATGTAGTTATTATCACCCACTATCACAATGACCACTTTAGCATGGATTCTTCATTGTATAAAGGAAAGGAAGTTTTTATAAAGGATCCAGAAAATTTTATAAGCAACAATCAAAAAAGAAGGGCAAGAGTAATTCTTAAATCTATATCCAGTATAGCGAACATACATTATGCTACTGGAGAGTTTAGATTTGGAAATACAGAGATTATATTTTCTCCTCTTCTTACACATGGAATAAGTAAAAAGATGGGAGGAGTTGTTTCAATCCTTATTAAAGAGGATGTTAAATTCTTATATTCCTCAGATATTCAAGGGTTTCCAGAGGAAAATCAGATAGAGTTTCTTGTTGATGTATCTCCAGATGTTGTCTTTTTTGATGGACCAACAGAAGAGACTCTGCCCCTGTCTGTTGTGAAT
>QMOO01000032.1 GCA_003648245.1 Caldisericota bacterium | reverse complement strand
ATTACCCACACATGTATTACCTGGACAACCATCATTATAGGTAAAGGATGCCCAGATTCTTGAGGTTCCGCCACCACAAGCAGCAGAATGGAAATTCCCTTCTGAATCTATATCTACTGTTGAGTCTATAAATTCAGAAAGTCTTATATCTCCAAAGGATACAACTCCATCATTATCTACATCTAAATAAAGGTTGCCGGATGCATCCCACTTCACCACTGCAACAAAGTCTGAAAGTTTCATAGGAGGTGTGGTTACATCAGGATCTCCAGCTGCAACTGTAGTATCTGGACAAAGTGACTCATACTTAATAAGACGCTTATCTCCAACTCCTACATAATCGGTATTACCAGGTCCGCTATCATCATATATGTATTCTCCTGCATCATACTGTCCGTTGTTATTAGAATCAACATATTTCTCTGTACCTGTAATAAAAGCAGCAAGTGTCCAGCCAATATCTAAATCACCACCTTCAACTACACTTCCTGCATCATAATTAACTATACTTACAACTGTTCCACCAGCATTCCTTACTGGAATTGTAACTGAATCAACTCTTATATCACCAATTGAAACTGTACCAGATGCATCTACATCAAGATATGTATATTCTTTGATATCAACAACATCATTTCCGTTTGGATCAGGGGTTATTTCCTCTCCTAGATCCCATGTGCAGTTTCCATTAAGATCTGTAAATTCATTTGTTCCCGTACCACTTCCATTAAATTTTCCATCGATACTTACATTCTCTGAATGAACTGGAACAAATGGTATTAACTTTAGTCCTATATCTCCATCACCTGCAACGACATTACCAGCAGATAAACCACACATGCAGGAGAAGAGTCTTACATCATTTGCATCAACAACTCCAGAAGTAGCACCAGAGTCTTGATATAGCCACTCCCCAGGGTCAAAATAACCATTTCCATTCAAATCTACAAATTTTACGTTTGTTATAGCAATAAGTGCTGTACCTCCATCTGTGTCACCTACAAAGGAATTTGCAGGAAAAACATTACCATCAGAATCTACAACATCAGTTAGTCTTCTATCTCCAAATGTTGCAGTTGAACTTGAATCATTATCTCTATATATCCATTCACCAGGGTCATAAGTTGCTGGAAGAGTCGAGCTTACATTTTCAGCGTGCATTTCGTTTGAATTAAAGGCTACAAGTGTTTTTCCTAAATCCACATCACAAGTAGGACACATTGCACCAACAATAGAGCCTGCTGCATAAGTTATTGTTCCAATCTTTACAAGTGTGAGCCTTATATCACCTACTGATACAGCACCGTTATTGTCCATATCTCTATAAACCCACTCACCTGCATCATAGTTTCCATTTATTTCTACATTTTCAGTGTGTTTCTCATTGAAAGCAAAATTGACGAGTGATATACCGGCATCAGGAGAACTATCCACAGTTGTATTTCTGGGATAGCCAGCAAAGAAATCGACGTTCTTTTCTGCCATTGGAATGGGATTATTATTTGCGTCAACCACTGTAGCTGAATACTTAAAATCTGTACACGGTGCAATCCATAAAACTTGAGGAGTCACAATAACCTTAGGTGGTCCTTCAAAGACAACAACAGTCGAAGTATTATTTCTCGTCACAGCTTTAATTGTCAAACTTGCTGAAGCAGTAAATGTCTGTGGAGGAGTTGAATCTGTCCATGTAGGTGAGGTGTAGAATCCATTATTATCGATTACGCCTCCGCCAAGAGGCACTGACCAGAGCCAATTGAAAGGAGATGAAATTCTAAAGTCTCCTGAATCAAGCACATTGTTATCATCAAAATCTATATAATAGGCAAGAGGTTCATCGCTATCCCATACTCCATTTAAATTGTAATCGTAGAATCTATATTTAAATGGATAGAACATGTTATCTGGTTCAAGAATTCCTATATCTTTTAGCTCAAGGGATGGATAGACTGTTGCATCAAGATCTCCTGCTGAAACTTTTGTTCCTGCCATATAATGAGCAAACCTCCCATCATGTGTCCACACATTTACCGCGGTCATTCTTATATCGCAACTGGATACATGGTGAGAGTTGTCCATATCCAGATAAAGTAAATCACAGGAATCGAAAGTTCCGTTAAGATTTGAGTCATAGAATCTAAGAGATGGTGTCGAAAGTCTTAAATCTGCTGGAGCTGAGTAAGAGACAGCTCCATCTCCATTTAAATCTCTATATATTCTTTCACCAGGAGTATATGTTCCTGAGCTATCTGAATCTACAAACATTTCATTTCCGGCAAAAGCTGTGAGAGCAAATCCTTTATCCACATCCAGTTCACCAACCTGACATACACTTCCAGCAAGGTAGGATGAGCTTCCTATTATTACTGTTGAAAGTCTTATATCTCCCACAGTTACAGTACCAGAAGTATCAACATCTCTATACACCCACTCTCCTGGACTATAGATAGTATCACCATTAGCATCATAGTAAAGTTCGTTTACGGGAAAAGCTGTTAACACATCTCCCACATCTTCATCTTCTCTTACAAAGCTATTATATATATATGTATATGTACCTAAAGTAACTATGGTCAACCTTTGATCTCCAACAGTAACGCTACCCGAAGCATCTAAATCTTTATATATATCCTCTCCTGGAGTATAGTAAGTGGATAAATCTGCATCATAATACATCTCCACATTATTTTGAAATAGAACCAGTGGGGTTCCTTCATCTAAATCTCCTGCAGCAACTACTGAATTTGCAGCATAGGTTGTTCCCCCAATTGTTACACTTGTTAATCTTCTATCTCCAGCATCAACGACTGTTGGATCATTTCCTGTCTTATTTCTATAAATAAACTCTCCATAATCATATGCTCCATTTGAGTTAATATTCTCGGCATGTCTTTCCTCATTAAGATCTCCAGTAGTTCTAAAGTTTGTCAGTGGTCTCGTCAAATCACCTTCTCCTCTTACATAGGATGGATTGGGGAATATATAAGGGGCATATAGCGGATTTCCAATATCAACATCACCCTCTTTTACAGCACTTCCTGGAGTATAGCTTCCACCACAGGAGGATGCAGTAATCCTTATATCTCCAACTGAAATTGTAAAGGAATTATCTGAATCTAAGTAGAGGCAATCATAACAGTCATAGTGCCCATTTGCATTTGAATCACAGTAACGGAAATGAGCAGCGTCATTGGCGTCTACACGTATTCCACAGTCAGAATCACCGTTTGTAACATATGTTCCAAAAGGATTAATAAATCCTTCATAGAGAGTATTATTATAGATATCTTTTGGATAAGCCCTGAGGATTACATGATTCCCAAAACCTGCAACGTAACTGGTGGATGGAAATTTGTTTGACTCAACAAAAGCTGGATCAGGAGATATCTCTAAATGATCAAAGACAGTTGGATATATAAAGAAGGAAGGAGATGTAGCATCTACAGTTTCCTGTGATGTATGGAATTTCAGGGAATAGTAACCTGATGTCTTTGGATTCTTAATCCCTGCAGAAGGTAGGAAAGTAAGGGTATGATGATCCACTGAACCAGGATCTCCAAAAAGATTTATGGATGTTATTACAGCAATTTTCCTATTCAATAAATCAACCTGTACATCTACTATGTTGTTACTCCCATCAATTAATACTGCTGTTGTGGGAATTGCAGAGGGAAGCGTAAACTCCTTGTTAATATCACCACCAGCGTCTATGGGAAATGTAACAACTAAATTATCAGAGTTTGCCGAAACTGGAAGATCAAGATCAAAAACAATGTCAATTCGTGGAACCTCCCCCACAATTGCAGGCGTTATTATAACATTCAACACAGATGCCGTACTTGTAGCTCCAAAACTTATGGGGATTCTTGGAAGGAATGTAAACACCAGCATTAACGCCATTAAAATACTTAAAAATTTCCTCATACCTTCCACTCCTTTCTTTTTTTCTCTTCTCATTATTCTTCTCCTTTACCACCTCTTTTAAAATTTTATTTATTTTATTATATATTAGACTTCCTTCTCCTCCAAGTTAATATTATAATCTCTTATCTTATTAAACAAAGATTTTCTTGAGATACCAAGAAGCTTAGCCGCTTTGGTCTTGTTTCCTCCCGTTTTCTTTAAAGCCTTAACTATCATCTCCTTTTCCAAACGAGCAATAGCTTCCGTCAAAGGAACAACATCCCCTTTCTCTTCTACATCATTTGATTCCACCATTTCAGATTTGTTCCTCTTTATGCCCTTGGGGAGATGCTCTGGGAGTATAACTGATCCCTGAGTCACAACAATAGCATGAGCAATGCTGTTTTCCAGCTCTCTTATGTTACCAGGCCAGTTGTAATCCATAAAAATTTCCATAACCTCAGGTGATACCCCGGTAACAACCTTTCCATATTTGTGTGAGTACTTATAAATAAAATACTCCACTAAATCTGGTATATCCTCTTTCCTTTCTCTAAGGGGTGGAAGGTGAATTGTAAAAACGTTTAGCCTGTAGTATAGATCCTCTCTAAATTTTTTCTCTTCCACAAGTTTTAGAAGATTTTGATTTGTGGCAGCAATTACTCTTGCATTTGTAAAAATTGTCTCCTTTCCCCCAACCCTCTCAAAAGTTTTCTCCTGAAGAACCCGGAGTATTTTTGCTTGAAGAGAGAGTGACATGTCTCCAATTTCATCCAGAAAGATAGTTCCATCTTTTGCCTGTTCAAATTTACCAATCCTCCGCTCCTTGGCATCAGTAAATGCCCCCTTCTCATGCCCAAAAAGCTCGGATTCAAGAAGCCCCTCTGGTATAGCGGCACAATTCACAGTAACAAAAGGTTTGTTTCTCCTCCCTGAATTCATATATATACTTCTTGCAACTAACTCTTTTCCTGTGCCGCTTTCACCAAGAATAAGAACAGTAACATCACTGGATGCTGCTCTTCCTATCTGCTTGTAAATATCCTGCATTTTCTGGCTCTTCCCTATAAGCCCTTGTGTGATAAACTCATCCTCACCGAACTGCGTTGTTTTTGCCTTCTCTGAAAGTTTCTTAAGCTGAATTGCCTTTTCAAGAGTAACCTTTATCTCCTCAAGATCTAAAGGCTTTGTGACATAGTCGTATGCACCTTCCTTCATAGCCTGAATTGCTGTATTGGATGAGCCATAGGCGGTCATCATAATAACCGGAAGATCTTTATCGATTTCCTTTATCTTTAAGAAAGCCTCCATGCCATCCATCACCGGCATTTTTATATCCATAAGAACAACATCTGGATAAATTTCCTGAACTTTCTTTAAGGCTTCCTTGCCGTTCTTTGCTTTAAATACAAAGTAATCGTCCTTCAATGCTTCATTGAGAAAGTTTAAGATGTTCTCTTCATCATCAACTACAAGAACGCTGAATTTATTAACTTTTTTATTCATATCCAAATTATACCACTATTTAATAGGAATGTAGACAAAAAACGTTGTCCCATCCTTGTTTGAGTTAAACCATATTTTACCATCATGCATCTCCACTATCTTTTGAGATATTGGAAGACCCAGTCCTGTTCCCTTTTCCTTCGTGGTAAAAAATGGCATAAATATCTTCTCCCTATCCTCCTCCTTTATACCAAAACCAAAATCTTTTATCTCTATAAGTATACCATTCTGTGCCCTCTTTGTTCTTATGATTATTTTACTGTTAAATTCTGAGGCATCTATAGCATTAAGGATAAGGTTTATAAATACCTGTTCCATCTGTTTCGGATCAAAGGAGAATCTGGGATCATACTCAAAATCTATCTCAACTTTTATGTTTTTCTCCTTTAACTTCTCATTAAGCAGAGATAGTGAATCTTTTATAGCTTTTGAGATGTTTGTCATAATTTTGTTTGGAGGGGAGGGCCTTCCGTACATAAGGAGATCTCTTAGAATATTCTCCAGTCTTCTAACCTCTGAGAGTATTGTTTTTATATACCTTTCTTCATCTCCACCCTTTCCTTCAAGTTTCTTCTCAAGAATTTGAGCAAAACCTTTTATGGATGTTAAAGGGTTTCTAATTTCATGGGCAACACCTGTGGTAAACATCCCAAGAGTTTTCAAAGCCTCGGTTCTACGCTTTTCCTCCAGCAATTTTACTTCCTCAGTTACATCCTCTACACTTATTAATAAATCATCTCCATTAAATGGAGTGGAAAATATGTGAAATATTTTCTCATTACCCCCGACTTTAATCTTCTTTTCCCTGAATCTTCCACCACCCTTTACAGACTCCACAATCTCTCTTAAATGGGGAAAAAGAGTATAGTCCTTTCCTATAACATCTTTCTTCCTTACTCCAAGAAGTTCCTCACAGGCTCTGTTAAATTCCTTAACTGTTCCATCCCTGGAAACAATAAGAACGCCGGAAGCTATGGTCTCAAGGATTTTTTCAGAGTTACTTCTTGATACAAGAAGAGATGTGGACAAATCATTTATTGCCCTACTTATTTCTCCTATCTCTCCACTCATTACAGGAAGTTTATAGGATAGATCAGATTTTAGATTTTCAAGGCCAGTCTTTATGATGGTAACCTTTTTTACAAACATCAAAGATATATAGATTGCTAAAATTCCTGAAATAAGTAGAACCACAAGTATAATATTTCTCTCTTTGGCTTTTAAAGATTCTATCTCAGAAAGCACAAGATCTTTTGGCTCCTCAACCCACACAAACCCTGCTTTCTCGCCATTCTCATATATAGGGAAAACCACTCTTATCTTTTCACTATCTTTTGACTTTGATTCTTGAACAGCAAGAGGTCTATTGAAATCATCTCCATATATAAAAAAACCAACACCTATCTCTTCATTCTCTTCATGAATGGGCTTTGTATAATCAAAGAGTGCTGTCTCAAGCTGTGTCTTTTTGACTACATTCAAATCTGTATTAAGTAAATCTGCCTGCACTTTCAGTTTTTCACTCACTCGATTGTAGGAGGAAACAAGTTGCCTTCCTATAGTAGAAAGCTTCTCCTCCTCTGCTTTCCAGAATTTAGTCTCTGTTTCTTTGATGAGAAGGGAACCAAGAGAAAGCGTGGTTATTATTACGACCACGAGAAAAGTTACAGCTACTTGAAACCTTAAAGAAGTAAAAAATTTCATTACTTTTCGAAAATCCTCTTTAGCTTTATCCAGTCCTCTGTTACCACCTTTGTTTTACCAACAGCTTCCTTCAGTGGAACAGATGTAATTTCTCCATTTTTCATGGTAGCCATCCTGCCAAACTCTCCACTCTTAACCATCTCAACAGCCTTAACACCAAGTCTCATGGTAAGTATTCTATCAAAAAGAGTAGGAGAGCCACCTCGCTGAATATGACCAATCTGAACAGATCTTGTCTGAATTCCGGTTTTCTCCTTTATAACCTTAGCAATGTAGTTTCCAACTCCCTTTTCCTGCAACAATTTATGTCCAAAAGCATCTACCTCATGGGACTCATCTTCCCCTATTTCAACTCCTTCAGATACGCAAACAACGGCATAATTCTTCCTCTCAAATGCTTTCTTTATCTTCTCAATTAATTCATCTTCATTATATTTTTCTTCTGGAAGAAGGGTGTAATCTGCTGCTCCAGCAAGTCCTGTGAATAGAGCAACCCAACCTGCGTGTCTTCCCATTACCTCTAGAACTATTACCCTTTTCATTGCCTTCGCAGTATCTCTAAGTCTCTCGATGGCATCCATGGATACTGTAGCAGAGGAATCAAATCCAAAAGTATAATCTGTTTCTGAAATATCATTATCCATTGTTTTGGGAACACCAACAGTCTTTATATCATGCTCTTCATATAAACGGGATGCAACACCAAGAGTATCATCTCCACCTATTGCAATAAGAGCTTCTATGTTTTCCTTTTTTAAAGTTTCTTTTATTTTCTCAACTCCGTTTTCCACTTTAAAAGGATTGGTTCTTGAGGAATAAAGAATTGTACCTCCAATAGGCATAATGTCGTCAACCACCTCCCTTGTTAGAAGAATTCCATCATCATCTATAACTCCTTTCCAGCCATTTAAAAAACCAAAAACACTGTAACCGAAGTCAAGACTTCTCATAAAAATTGCTCTTATGGTGGAGTTCAAGCCAGGACAATCTCCACCACCTGTCAAAATGCCTATTCTCATAGCACTCCTCCTTTAAGCAAAAATCTCCTCTTTATACCAGAAATTCTCCTCTCCTATGAGCTTTTTAAGTTCAGTTATTACATTAGGAGTTACTTTTATAAAATGTTCTCTTTCAAGCTCCATCTCGAGTCTCTTTCCATTTAACACAAGATATATTGTTACTGGATCGTTCCCTCTATGTTTTTCAAAGAATTCATGAAGAGATCTAAGAAATTCATCATTAATATTTTTCCTTTTCAGTTTAAGGTATAGATGGAATCCTCTTTTTTCTACATCCTTCAATTTCTCCTCCAGCTCCCTTTTTGTAAGAAACTCCAAAACCTTTAAAACCCTTACTGAAACTCTATCGTTTTCAATTCTATACTCTCCCTCAATTCTTATAACACCTTCTTTCCTCAGGTAGTTCTCCACCTGAGAGGCAACGGGGTTAAATGCCACTATGGAGATTTTACCACTTTCATCCTCCAAGACAAACTTCAAAACTACATCCCCCCTCTTTGTTTTATAGTGTCTAAAACTGGTTATAGCACCAAGCAATTTAACGTTGCTTCCACTTTCTATTTCTGATAAGTTTGATATTCTTATTTCATTCTTCCTCATCTTCTCTATATAGTTTTTAAGAGGATGTCCCGAAAAATAGAAACCAAAAGCTTCTTTTTCCCAATCAAGGATCTTTCCTTTTGAAACTTTCTTTTTCTTCACAGGCTCAGAAAAAAGCATGGGTTTTTTCTTCTCATTCCCTTTTAACTCTTCTAAGAGAAGTACTCTATCGGGATTTAAGCTGTCGAAGGCACCTGCCTTTATAAGGGATTCAATAACCTTTTTATTGATCTTTCCACTTTTACATCTTGTAAGAAAATCATAGAAGGATCTGTACTCCCCTTTTTCTCTCTCCTCAACAATTATCTTTGCAGCATTCTCTCCAACATTCTTAATGGCTGAAAACCCGAACCTTATCGCATCTCCCTCAATTTTAAAGTATATGTCGCTTTTATTTATATCCGGGGGAAGGATTTTTATTCCCATACTTTCAGCTTCCTTTATATAATCTGCTTCTCTGTCTTCGTTTCCAGAAACAGATGTAAGAAGTGCAGTGAAGAACTCTTTTGGATAATGTGCTTTAAGGTATGCAGTTTGATAAGATATTGTGGCGTAAGCAGTGCTGTGAGACTTATTAAATCCATATTCGGCAAATTTTTCTATGGTGTTAAAGACCCTTTCAGCTATTTCTTTTTCAATTCCATTGTTTATGCATCTATTTATAAAATCATCTCTTAATTTAGCCATAATATCTTTCTTCTTCTTCCCCATGGCTTTTCTTAAAAGATCCGCTTCAGCAAGAGTGTAACCTGCAAGTTTTTGGGCAACCTGCATAACCTGCTCCTGATAAACTATAATTCCATAGGTGGGTTTCAAGATCTCGTCAAGCAAAGGATGAATAGATGTATAATTTATAACTCCATGTTTTCTCTTTATAAATTCATCAACCTGACCTGACTTAATAGTTCCCGGTCTGTAAAGGGAGAGGACTGCAATAATATCCTCCATAGTGTTAGGTTTAACTCCAGTAAGAACTCTCCTCATCCCGGGAGATTCAAGCTGAAAAACACCAATGGTTTTACCCTCCCTTAAAAGTGAAAAAGTCTTCTCGTCATCAAGGGGAATTTTTTCTATTTCAAAATTTTCTTCCCTCTCTCTATTTATAAGAGTTAAAGCATTCTCAATAACAGTAAGTGTTCTCAAACCAAGAAAGTCCATTTTAAGTAGCCCCATTTCCTCGAGAACATCTTTATCATATTGGGTTGTAACACTCTTATCCTTTGTAAACTGAAGTGGAACAAGATCTGATAATGGCGTATCACCTATTACAATTCCCGCTGCGTGGGTGGAAAAGTTTCTTATAAGTCCTTCAAGCTTCATAGAAAGTTCAAAAAGTTCTCTTTTGTTTTCGTCACTTTCCATTTCCTTCTTTAACAGGGGTTCGTTAACCAGGGCATCGTTGAAATTCATTCCAAATGGTATAAGTTTTGCAATCCTGTCCATTTCCTTGGCAGAGTACCCAAGAACTCT
>QMOO01000031.1 GCA_003648245.1 Caldisericota bacterium | reverse complement strand
TCCAGTGTAAATTATCTGATCAGCAGTATTCCTTAACTCTATCTCTTCCTTCCTCTTTTTATCCTCCTCTGCAAATTTTTCTGCCTCTTTTCTCATTTTTTCTTCCTCCTCTTCAGAAAGCCTTACAGCGTTTGTTACTGTTATGTGTTTACTTTTACCAGTTCCGAGATCCTTTGCAGTTACATGGAGTATCCCATTCTCATCTATCTCATAGGTTACTTCTATCTTTGGAACACCTCTTGGAGCAGGTGGGATTCCATCAAGTATAAATCTACCAAGGGAAACATTGTCTTTGGCAAGCGGTCTCTCTCCCTGAAGTATGTGAACTTCTACAGAGGTCTGATTGTCTGCTGCAGTTGTGAAAACCTGAGTTTTCTTTATAGGTATAGGGGAATTTCTCTCTATCATCTTCGTAAAAACCCCTCCAAGGGTTTCAATTCCAAGAGTAAGAGGTGTAACATCCTGAAGAACTATTTCCTGTTTGACACTTCCTTCTATTATTCCTGCCTGAATAGCTGCTCCAGTAGCCACACACTCCATAGGGTCAATTCCCCTCTCAGGGGGTTTGCCAAAGAAATCCTCGATAAACTTCTGAACTATTGGCATCCTTGTAGGTCCACCTACAAGGATTATCTTGTCTATATCCTTTGGCTCAAGTTTTGCATCTTCAAGGGCGCGGGTTAAAGGACCTCTACACTTATCCACTATGGGCTTTACAAGTTCCTCAAGCAGAGCTCTTGAAACCCTCATAACAAGATGTCTTGGTTCATTTCCAATGCTTGTTATAAAAGGAAGGTTTATTTCTGTTTCAAGAACACTGGAAAGTTCAATCTTGGCTTTCTCCACTGCTTCTCTCAGCCTTGGAAGAGCTTGTTTATCCTCTCTTAAATCGACTCCTGTATCTTTTTTGAACTGCTCAATGACATAATTCATCAATGCTTCATCCATATCTCTTCCACCAAGCTGGGTATCACCTGCAGTTGAGATAACCTGAAAAACTCCTTCTCCAAAATCCATTATGGTTACATCAAGGGTTCCGCCACCAAAGTCAAAAACAAGGATCTTTAATTCCTCTTCACTTTTGTTAAGTCCGTATGCAAAAGCTGCAGCAGTAGGCTCGTTTATAAGCCTTACAACCTCAAGTCCCGCAATCTTTCCTGCATTCTTTGTAGCCTGTCTCTGATTATCATTAAAATATGCAGGAACAGTTATTACAGCTTTTTCAACCTTTTCTCCAAGGAATGCTTCTGCATCCTTTTTTATCTTTTGAAGAATAAAAGCTGATATTTGTTCAGGGGTGTATTCTTTTCCAAATATCTTTACCTTATAGTCTGTTCCCATCTTTCTCTTTATACCTGTAACTGTCCCTTCAGGATTTAAAGCCATCTGCCTCCTTGCAGGTTCTCCAACAAGGAGTTGCCCATCTTTAGTAAAAGCAACTACAGAGGGAACAGTTTTTCCTCCAAGAGAAGTTCCTTCTGCAGCAGGTATTATTGTTGGCTTTCCGCCAATGATAGCTGCAGCAGCAGAGTTAGATGTACCAAGGTCTATCCCTATGATTCTTCCCATGTCAGTTCACCTCCTTTTTATATACCTTGACATAGGCAGGTCTTAAAAGTAAATCACCTATTTTGTAACCTTTCCTTAAAACAGCGCTTATCTTGCCGTCCTTTTCTTCATCATTGGTTAAATCTATGGATACAACCTGATGAATGTGTGGATTAAAGGATTCTCCTGTTTTTCCAATCTCCTCCACTCCTTCATTTTTTAAAAAATCTATAAATTGTTTCTCTATAAGTTCAAGTCCTTTTCTTAATTTCTCATCTTTAAAATTTATCTTGGCTCCTTCAAAGCTATCAAGTATATTAAGAAGAGAGGATATTATCTCGCCTCTCTGGCTTAGTTTTCTTTTTTCTTCCTCTCTCTCGATTTTTTTCTGAAAATGCCTGAACTCTCTCCTTTCTTTTTTTATAAGGAAAGAAAGAGCTCTTATCTCTTCTTTAAGTTCTTTTATCTTTCTCTCTTTATCCTTTATAACCTCAATAAGATACGGGGTAAGATCTTCTCTCTTAGTCATACCACCTCCTTTTTTAGCACTCAAAACCTTTAAGTGCTAATTTCAAGAAAAATTTTACATTAAAAAGTTGGACTTGTCAACTATAGTTAGTATTTGACAGCTTTAGGTAAAAAATATATAATTTTGTAAAGATAAATCCAAGGAGGTGAGTGATGGTAAGTTCCAGGAGACTTATTGGGATAATGTTAATTTTGATGTTGGCCGTAAGTTTGGTTTCTCTGTCTTTCTTCTCTGCCTGTGCACCTGAAGAAGAGAAACCACAGGAAGAAGGAGTAAAGAAAGTATTCTTTGGAATTGCAACGGGAGGAACTGGGGGAACATACTTCCCGGTAGGAGGAGCAATTGCACAAATTGTCTCAAACTTTGCAGACTATGACAACGTAGATGTTGTGGCTACAGCACAGACAAGTGGAGCATCTGTGGCAAACTGTAACTTAATTGGAAAACATGAGATTGAATCTGCATTTGCCCAGAATAATGTTGTTTATTGGGCTTATACAGGAACAGAGATATTTAAGGATAAAGAGCCGATCAAGAATTTGAGAGTTATTGCTTCTCTTTATCCAGAAACAATTCAAATAGTTGCTTTAAAGAAATCTGGAATAAAAACAGTTGAAGATTTAAGAGGTAAGAAGGTAGCCGTAGGCGATGTTGGAAGTGGAACAGAAGTTGATGCAAGAACAATACTTAACCTTCATGGAATAACATATGATGACATTGATGCACAGTATATGTCATTCTCGGAAGCCACTGATGCACTTAAAGATGAAAGGATTGATGCTGCATTTGTAACAGCAGGATATCCAACATCAAGTATTGTTGCCCTTGCTACTACAAAAGACATTATTCTTGTAAACATAACTCCAGAAATGGTTCAAAAGCTTGTAGAGGAAGTTCCTTACTATGCACCTGCAACAATTCCTGCAGGGACATACAAAGGACAGGATGAGGATGTTACAACAGTCACATGTCTTGCACAATGGGTATGTGACGCTGATTTAGACGAGGATCTTATTTATAATGTAACAAAGGCGTTATGGGAACATAGAGACTTTGTAGAGAAAGTTCATGCAAAGGGTAAAGACATAACACTTGAAACAGCTATTGATGGTGTTGCTATTCCTCTTCATCCAGGAGCAGAAAAGTATTACAAGGAGAAGGGGTTAATACACTAATATGCTTAACCTGAAGGGGTGAATTTCACCCCTTCTTTTTAAATGAAATTAAAATCAACTCTTTTAATAGTGGTTTTATTAATTGTAGGTATTTATTTTTCATTTTATAAATTTCATAAAAATCTATTGATAATAGATGGAGAAACAGGTAAAACACTTCTATCTTTCAGTGTTAAGAATAAAGATACCTTTGAAATAAGTTTTATCCACTCAGTTTCTCTCTCTCCAGTTTATGAGTATTACAGAATTGAAGATGACAGTATAATACTCTACGAAACAGATTTTTCGTATTCCAGTGCTGGACTTCCCACTGAAACAGAGGGTGACGAGAAACTCATTATAGAAAAAGACAAATTTAAATTAGTTAACATGAACAGAGTTTTTAAAGAGATAAATTATGGTGTTGTAAAGGAGTGGGATTTCAAACTACATATAAAGGGAAGGGAGTATAACCTTTCCAGGATGTTTGGTACAAGAAGAGTTATTATAACCCTCAGGAGGTAATTATGGTGGATGAGGAAAAAACTGAAGAGCTTCTTGAAAAATATGAGGTAAGTGCTAGAAGAAGAAAATTAAAAGGAATAGTCTATCTTATCGTCAAATTAATAGCCATAGCCTTCTCTGCTTTTCAATTCTACACAATAGGATTTGGTCTTTTTCCACCACAGATTCAGAGGCCGATACATGTAGGTTTTGCAATGCTTTTAATATTTCTCATTGTTCCACCTTTCAGAAAGGCAAGAAAGGATACTATTCCCTTCTATGACATAATACTCTCAATTCTTATTGTTCTTGTGTTTTTATATCCTGTAATTTTTTATAAACAACTTGTTCTAAGGGCTGGCTTACCAACAACCCTTGATCTTATTGTCGCAAGTCTTGCTGTTATCCTTGTTCTTGAGGGAGCACGAAGAATAACAGGAATTCCTCTGCCTCTCATTGCCACACTTTTTATTCTCTATGCACTCTTTGGTAGATATATCCCAGGATTCTTTGCCCACAGAGGGTATCCATTTACCCGCGTTGTTGACCATCTATTCTATACCCTTGACGGAATATTTGGAGTACCTATATCTGTATCTACAAAATTTGTCTATGCCTTTCTTTTATTTGGTGCATTATCAGAAAAAACAGGGCTTGGTGGATTATTTATAGACATTGCAAGGGCAATAACTGGAAGAGCAGTTGGAGGCCCTGCCAAAGTTGCAGTTATATCCAGCGGTCTTATGGGAACAGTAAGCGGAAGTTCTGTAGCAAATGTTGTCACAACAGGTTCTTTTACAATTCCATTAATGAAAAAAACTGGATACAGACCATACTTTGCTGGAGCAGTAGAAGCAGCTGCTTCTACTGGTGGACAACTCATGCCACCTATTATGGGAGCAGCAGCATTCATAATGTCAGAGTTTATAGGTGTTCCTTATTTGAGGATTGTAGCAGCAGCAATAATCCCATCTTTACTTTACTACTCTGGAGTTTTCTTCTCAGTCCATTTTGAGGCAAGGAGTTTGGGTTTAAGGGGACTAAGGAAAGAGGAGGTCCCAAATCTTAAGGAACTATTGCAGGAAAAGGGATACCTTTTAACGCCACTTATAATTCTCCTTTATAAACTTATCATGGGATTCAGTGTCCAGGATGCAGCTTTCTCCACAGTTGTTGCAACAATCCTTGTAAGTTTCCTTGGAGATATAGCAAAATTACTTACAAAAAGGTATGCGGAGAGAATTAAAGATTTATTCTTATACATATCAATATACATTCCCATAGCTTTCTTCTTCCTTCTAATATTCCATCCATCTATAAATCTTCATATATTAATTGCTACACTCCTTTCAGGAACTCTATCATCAATTCTCGGGCTTATTTTTTACATATGGAAGTCACCACCAGAAGTAACAAATCCTGTAAATGATGGACTTAAAAAAATTGGTATAGTTCTTAAGGATACAGCATTCATAGTGGTGGATGGTTTTGAAAACGGTGCATACAATGCCCTACCAGTAGTTGCAGCATGTGCCACTGCAGGTTATATAGCAGGGATGTCAACACTGACTGGACTTGCTCTTAAATTTGCAAACGCCGTTGTATCCCTTGCTACAAGTGTAACAAATGCTATAAACAGGGTTATTGGTGCAGTTGCCTCCTTCTTAATGCTTCCAAATGCTATGGCACTTACACTTCTATTTACTATGATTTCATGCATAATTCTTGGCATGGGTATCCCAACCACTGGAACTTATATACTTATGGCTATTATAACGGCGCCAGCTCTTGCACCATTCCTTACACATTATGAGCCAAGAATGGCAATGCTTATAGCACATATGTTTGTTTTCTATTATGGAATTCTTGCAGATATTACACCTCCTGTGGCACTTGCATCCTATGCAGGAAGTGGAATAGCAGGTTCAGATCCGTTTAAAACCGGCTTTACTTCTTTTAAAATTGCTCTGGCAGGATACTTAGTGCCTTTTGTGTTTGCCTACAATCCAATACTTCTTGGCGTAAACTTCCAGTTACTACCTGCCATACTTGCAATAGTCACAGCATTCATAGGAGTGATTGTACTTGCTGCCTCAACCATAGGTTTTCTATCAACTCAGCTAAAATACTATGAAAGAATAGTACTATTTATATCAGCAGTTTTACTGATAATTCCTGGATTCAAAACCGACATAATAGGTGTTTTAATTGCCATAGCTATATACTATCTTCAGAGTTTAAGAAAAAAGGAGAAAGATAATGTATAAACTTGTATTTTTCGGTCTTGGAACTATTGGAAGAGAGATACTTAAAACAGCTCTTTTAAAAAGGAGTTTTAAAATTGCTGGTGGAGTGGATGTAAATCCAGACATTATAGGAAAAGATCTCGGTGAATTAATTGGTGAAGAGAAGTTAGGGGTAAATGTGGTGGATAGTATAAAAAAGATTGAAGAAGCTGATGTGGTTGTTCACTCCACCTCCTCTTTCTTAAAAACAACCCTCCCACAATTTAAAGAAATAATGGAGGCTGGTTTTAGTGTTATATCCACATGCGAGGAGCTCTTCTATCCTTTTCATTTTCACAAAAAAGAAGCGGAAATGCTGGACAAAATAGCAAAAGAGAACGGAGTTAGTATTCTTGGCGCTGGTATAAATCCTGGTTTTGTACTTGATACCCTTGTCTCTTTTATAACCACCGTTTCAAGAGATATAGAAAAAATTACTGCAGAAAGGTATCTTGACGCTTCAAAAAGAAGAAAACAGCTTCAATTAAAAGTAGGAGCATCTTTGTCAAAAGAAGAATTTGATACATTAAAGAAGGATGGAAAGCTTGGACATATAGGGCTACCTGAATCACTAACCTATATTTTTGACTCTCTAGGCTGGAAAATTAAGGATATAGAAAACAGTCTTGAGCCTGTAATTGCTGAAGAGGATTTTGAAACAGAGTACCTTAAAATAAAGAAGGGATCTGTAAGAGGACAACATCAAGTTGCAAAAGGGATTTCTGAAGATGGAAGAGAGATAAAACTTATCTTAAGAATGGCTGTTGGAGAAAAAGAATCCTTTGACAGAATAAGAATAAAAGGAATTCCAGATATCGATCTTAAAATTGATGGAGGTGTTCACGGAGATATAGGAACATCCACTGTAATAATAAACTACATTCCGGGGCTTATGAAACTACCTCCCGGACTTCACTCAACAAGAGACCTTCCTCTACCGCATTTTACTATGTAGTTAAAAACCCCCGAGGATATCCATTATAGATTTTGAAAGAGCTTTCAACTCAAGTCTTATAAGACCAAGTTTAGCCTCTTTGTTTAATACGGCAAGAAGGGCAGAGGACTGATTAAGGCTTACTATAATTATGTAACCCTCAGTGCCTCTTGTGATAATTTCTTCAAGTGTTCCCCTCTTAAAATCCTCTATTGCTTTCTCTCCAAGCATTATAAGAGATGCAGAAACTGCTGCTGTTTTTTCTTCTTCCTCAAGCGGAAGAGTAGATGAAATGGGGAGCCCATCTTTACTTACAACTACGAGAGATTCAACAGTTTTATCTTTCTCCATAAGTTCACTTAGCTTTTGCTTGATTGTTCCAACTTCATCAATCATTATTATCTCCTCCTTTTTTAAGAATTTTATCACTTTTATACATACTTTTCAGCAAAGGTCTTTAAAAGCATAGGCGTTGTAATGGATGTTATCATCGCCATAAATACAATGGAGGTATATATGGGTCTGTTTACTATTCCCTGATTAAGAGCGATATTGGCAACAACTAACTCTACTGCCGCTCTTGCATTCATACCTATTCCAACCACAAGAGATTTCTTAAATGGCATTCCTGAAAGAAAAGCTCCAAAGCCTCCTCCAAAAATTTTGCCCACAAAGGCAACCACAACTATTGCAAGAAGAGAGAGACCTACTGCCTCTCCTGAAAGCACTATGGAAAAACCTGTCCATGAGAAGAACAGGGGAGCAAAAAAGCCCCATATCCATTTTTCAATAGATTCAATCTCTCCTTTCCTCAGGAAATTCCTTACTGTGAGACCACCAAAGAAAGCACCTATTATAAGATGAAGTCCAGCCATGTGTGCAAGCATGGAAAAGATAAACACCCATAACAGCACTATAGAGAGTCTTTCATTAAGAGAGAGTTTCTCCACTCTGGAGAACACAAATCTCCCAAGAAGTGGTCCAAGGATAATGGAGAGAGAAACAAAAAGGATAGCTATAAAAAGCAGTTTTATTAGAAAACTTACGTGTGGTATCTCTCCTGTCTTTCCTATACTGGTTAGAACAGAAAGTATAATTATGCCTATTATATCGTCAACTACAGCAGCTCCTATTATTGTCATTCCAACTTTTGTATTTAATTTGCCAATCTGAATAAGTGTCGCGACAGATAAAGCAACTGCAGTAATTGAAACTGATGCAGCAATATAGAGTGAAGCTGTGGTAGAAAGATTCAGCATTTTAATAGAAACAAAGTATCCTAAAGAGAAAGGTATAATTACTCCAAAAATTGCGGTGAATATAGCTTCTTTTCCAACCTTTAGTAAATCTGAAAGATCTGTTTCAAGTCCTGCACCAAGCATAAGGAAGACACCGCTAAAATCTATCACAGCCTTCATTAAGTCACTTGCCTCTTCGTGGGAAAAGAATCTTAATATTGCGTGACCCTCGGGAACAAATATTCTTGGAAGTATAAAGAGAAGGACAGGACCCACAATTATTCCACCTATTATCTCACCTACTATTTGGGGTTGTTTTAACCTCATCATCAAATGACCAAAGAAGAGGGCTGATGCAAGAAGAAGAAATGTGTATACAAATACATCCATTATTTACTCCATAGATTCTTTATAATTTCCATGCAGTTCAAATCGCCTATAACCTTCTTATTTTCATCAACCACTGGTAACTCTTCAATCTTTTCTGCCACCATGGCCTCAAGAGCATCAACAATATCTTCATCCTCAAGAACATATATTGGTGGAAGCATAATATCTTTAGCCATCTTGGCCTTGGATATTTTTAAAGCATCATACGCATCTTCCTTTGCAACAGTTCTTTTACCTTTCAAAATATGCGTGGTTTTAAGAACAATGGATGTTGGTATTATCCCCATGAGTTCCTCCTTTTTGTTCACAATATAAACACTTCTTGAACGCGGATCTTTAAGTAAAACCTCCACCACTCTTTCAATAGAATCCTCTTCAAAGACAATAGGGGGCTTTATCGTTATTGTTCTGTGAATATCTCTTACCTTCATTTCATATACACCTCCATTTCTCTTCTAAGTTCAGCGTATAAAGGAAATCTCTCACAAAGAGAAAGAACTTCTTTTTTTACTTCATTTAGAATACTTTCATTCTCCGGGTTCTTTAATACCCTGGCAATAAGTTTCCCAACAACTCTCATTTCCTCCTCTTTCATCCCTCTTGTAGTCAATGCGGGGGTTCCAAGTCTTATTCCACTTGCCACAAAGGGCTTTTCGGGATCAAATGGTATTGTGTTTTTATTTACTGTAATATTTACACTCCCCAGCAGCTTCTCTGCTTTTTTACCTGTTATCTTAAAGGGTCTTAAATCTACAAGCATTAAGTGATTATCTGTACCTCCAGAAACAAGCCTTGCACCTTCTTCCTTTAAAGTATCAGCTAATGTTCTTGCATTCTTTACTATCTGTTCCTGATACACTTTAAACTCTTCACTCATGGCTTCCTTAAAACAGACTGCCTTTGAAGCTATCACATGCATGAGAGGACCACCCTGAGTTCCAGGAAAAACAGCCTTATCTATGATTTTTTTATATTTTTCCTTTGTAAGAATAAAGGCTCCTCTCGGACCTCTCAAAGTTTTATGCGTTGTAGATGTTACAAAATCTGCTGTTTCTACCGGGGAGGGGTGAAAACCTGTTGCAACTAATCCTGCAATATGTGCAATATCAGCCATAAGGTATGCTCCCACCTCATCGGCTATCTCCCTGAATTTTTCAAAATCAATTTTTCTTGGATATGCAGAGTACCCGGTTACTATAAGTTTTGGTTTGTGTTTTCTAGCAAGGTCTCTAACCATATCAAAATCAATGGTTTCTGTATCTTTTTTCACTCCGTAATAGACAATGTTGTAAAGTTTACCAGAAAATGAAACTGGGCTCCCGTGAGATAGATGGCCTCCATGTGAAAGCTCCATTGAAAGAATTGTATCTCCTGGCTCAAGTACTGCAAAATAGACCGACATATTGGCCTGTGTTCCTGAATGGGGTTGAACATTTGCGTGTTCTGCGTCGAAAAGCTTCTTTGCTTTCTCTCTTGCCAGCTCCTCAGCAACATCAACAAATTCGCATCCACCATAGTATCTTTTACCGGGATAACCCTCCGCATACTTATTTGTAAGGGGAGTACCCAAACTTGATAAAACCGCTTGACTTACAAAGTTTTCTGATGCTATGAGTTCAAGATTTTCATGCTGTCTCTTTACCTCTTTATAAATAGCCTCAAATATCTCTGGATCTGAAT